>JACQOX010000027.1 GCA_016202335.1 Deltaproteobacteria bacterium | reverse complement strand
TGGTACTGAACCAGTGCGGTGCCAGGGACATTATCAGATCAAAACTTGCGAACGAAAAGCTCCAGGCAAAGAGGAGCAGAAAAACCGCTGAAATCGTCGTGTTCTTTTGGGTGAGTGCGATGTCGCCGCTCACATCTTGGCGGAGTGAATTACGTGTCATCAAAAATCCGGCGATCCCAGCGATGGCCAGTAAGCCCACGTTTCGGAAAGCGAAGAACGGAATGTTGAGATAGCCGACTTTGAGTTTGAGGATCGCATCCTGAGCGACCACCTGTTCGTGCGTCCATTCATAAATTGAATGCAGCCCAAAGCAGAGGACGATAAACAAAAGAGCTGCCGCTGGCAGATAAGCCACAAATGCCTCCGGAATCCGGCGGAGCGGGGCGCTCCACGAAGAACCGGTGATGTGCTGCAGCGCCACGAAAAAAACGCCGCCGATGGCAACCGTTATCCAGAAAAAATATTCCAGCAGAAAGTTGGCCCAGGCGCGTTGGCTATCCGTTGCGAGTCCGATGACAAAGGAAACGACGCCGATGGCAATACCGGCAAAGAGAAGAGATGGAAGCTTTTTCGGCCAACGGATCTTTTGAACTTCGGGGATCATCGCTTCATCTCCTCAAGCTTCTTTTTTAATTTTTCGACATCTTCCTTCGTCGGATGATTTGCCCGCTGAATGGCGCGGACGTAATGCACGATGGCCCAGCGATCTTCAGGTTCAACCTGCGAAGCGTACGACGGCATCAAGTTCTGCCCCATGGTGATGGTGTGGTAAATCTGGCCATCGGCCCACGCACGGACTTTTTCCGAAGAAAGCATTGGTGGTCGTGGAAATTTCGGAACGATGGATCCATCGCCCAAACCGCGTGGTCCATGGCAGACGGCGCAATAGGTATTGAACATCTTCTTCCCGCGTTCCATGGTTTTGCGCGTGCGCGGCAGGGGGTTTTTGAGCATTTTCCCGGCCAGATCGCCTTCGGAAAGCAGGTAAGGATAAGGTTCAAAACCAAGTGGGATCGTGCCTGCCACAGGTGAGCGCATCATTTTTTCCTGCGCCTTGACCGAAGGCTGATCCATCATATTGGGCATGTATTCAAACGTCGGCTTCTCATGCGTGCCACAGGCGGTGAGGAGAAAGGCGAAACAACAGCTCAGCTTAAATAATTTTTTTAATTTCTTCTGCATGGGTTTCCTTCAGAAGCTTGGTGAGCAATTCTTCGTCAAATTTTGCATCGCGTTCTTCGATGAACAGACCAAATCGATCGTTGGTGAGCCGCGGATCGAGTGAGGGCTTTCGGAAATCAAATGGCCAGCACAGGCCGAAGAGCAGCAGGGACGTGCTGACTCCAGAGGTCAAAATCGTGAGCTCAAACGTGACCGGAATAAACGCCGGCCAGCCGACCATGGGTTTTCCACCGACATTGACCGGCCACGACGTTGAAAGGGCCCAGGCCTGGAAGAGAAATCCAAGGCCTGCGCCCATCAAGGCGATGGCGATGGTGACGTAAGGAACCCAGGAACGCTTGAGCCCCATGGCATGATCGAGGCCGTGGACGGCAAATGGCGTATAGGCGTCAAACTTGGTGAAGTGATGGCTGCGGATTTTTTTCACGGCACTGATTAAATCGTCCGGGTGCTCAAAAAGGGCGAGGAGGCCTTTGTCATTACGCATAGAGTTCACCTCGTTCTTTTTTGCGATGCTTCATGACGGCTTTCACTTCGAACATGCAGATCGTCGGCATCACGCGGCAGAAGATCAGGAAGAGCGTCAGGAACAGTCCAAAGCTGCCGATGAAAAGCCCGACTTCATACATCGTGGGGCGATAATAATCCCAGCTCGATGGCAAGAAATCGCGATGCAAGGTGGTGACGATGATGACGAAGCGCTCGAACCACATGCCGACGTTGATCAGGACGGAAGCGACGAACATGACCGGAATGGTGCGGCGAAGTTTCTTGAACCAGAAGATCTGCGGCACGATGACGTTGCAGGTCATCATCGTCCAATAGGCCCACGCGAATGGACCAAAGGCGCGGTTCATGAAGATGAACCGTTCATACAGATTGCCGCTGTACCACGCGATAAAGAATTCAGTGATGTAGGCGTAACCGACCATCATGCCCGTGAGGAGCATGATCTTGTTCATCTTCTCCAAGTGACCGATCGTGATGTAGCCCTTGAGATTGAAGGCCTCGCGGGCGATGATGAGAAGCGTCATCACCATGGCGAATCCCGAGAAAATGGCGCCGGCGACAAAGTAGGGCGGGAAGATCGTCGTGTGCCAGCCGGGCATGATCGACACCGCGAAGTCAAAGCTCACGACCGAGTGGACGGAAAGCACGAGCGGTGTGCTGAGTCCCGCGAGCAGCATGTACACCATTTCGTAGTGATTCCACTTCTTGGCCGAGCCGCTCCAGCCAAGCGACAGCGCTCCGTACACAAAGCGACGGATTTTATTTTTGGCGCGATCGCGAACCGAAGCGAGATCCGGAATGAGACCGATGTACCAGAAAAAGAGCGAAATCGTGAAATACGTCGACACGGCGAAGACGTCCCAGATGAGCGGGGAATTGAAGTTCACCCACAGTTGCCGCTGATTGGGATACGGAAACAGCCAGAAAATCGCGTACCACGGCCGACCGGTATGCAAGATCGGAAACAGACCGGCGGTCATGACGGCAAAGATCGTCATGGCTTCGGCGGACCGATTGATCGACGTTCGCCATTTTTGGCGGAAGAGATAAAGGATCGCGGAAATCAAAGTTCCGGCGTGACCGATGCCGATCCAGAACACGAAGTTCGTGATGTCCCACGCCCAGCCAACCGGCTGGTTGAGGCCCCAGACGCCGATGCCGCGGCGGATGAGTTCCTCCACGGCGACAACGCCGATAAAGAGCATGGAAAGCGTGATGGAAATGAGCATCCACCATCGTTTCGTTGGAAAACTTTCGAGCGGCAGGCAGACGTCGTCGCCTACGTCGGCATAGGTTTTGCTGGGATCGATCAGCGGTTCTTTGATGATTATGTTTGTGTGGCTTCCCATCATGAGTTTCTCACTTTGGTCAAATACGTTACCGCCGGTCGCGTATTCAGATCGTCCAACACGCGGAAGCCGCGGCCGTTTTTGGCGAGCTTCGCAACCCGGCTTTCGGGATCATTGAGATTTCCGAAGACGATGGCGTTTGCCGGGCAGCTCTGTTGGCAAGCGGTTTTAATGTCTCCGTCGGCGATGGCCTTGTCGTCGAGCTTGGCCTGATCGCGGCCGGCATTGATGCGTTGAACGCAGAACGTGCATTTTTCCATGACTCCGCGGCTACGCACGGTGACATCGGGATTCAGCACCAGAGCCTGCGGCTCTTCTTTGTCCTTGTTGAATTCCAAAAAGTTGAAACGTCGGACTTTGTAGGAACAGTTGTTGGAGCAATAGCGCGTTCCCACACAGCGGTTGTAGGTCATCATGTTGAGACCATCATCGCTGTGAAAGGTGGCGAGCGTCGGGCAGACGGTTTCGCAGGGTGCATTTTCGCACTGTTGGCAGAGCATTGGTTGACTCACGACGTCGGGATTTTCCGCATTGCCGCTGTAATAGCGGTCGATGCGAATCCAATGCATTTCACGGCCTTTACGGACCTGTTCTTTCCCGACGGTCGGGATATTGTTCTCCGCCTGGCAGGCGACGACGCAGCCGCTGCAGCCGATACAGGCATTGAGATCGATGGCCATACCCCAGCGTTCTTTTTTATATTCATGGCCTTCCCACATGCTGAGCAGGGGGGCGTGATGGGGGAGACCCGAGGTCGGATCTTTCTGGAATTCCTTGAACGTGGTTTCAAAAAGGATGTTGCGGCCTTCAATGCTGTGATGCCCCTGGGTGATCGCGAGTTTGACGCGTTCTCCGGTCTTCTGGATTTTAACGGGCAGGCCATTCCATTCCACGGAATCCTTGGTGGTGCGTTGGAACGGATAGACGTTCTGGCCGACATCATGGCCGATTTTCCCGGCATCTTTTTGACCGTAGCCGACAGCGACCATGGCGGTGAAACGCGACAGTTTAGGTTGGACGTGGACCGGAAGCGTAGCTTCAAAAGAACTGCTCTTGATGCTCACGATGTCGCCTTGTTCCACGCCCAGATCTTTGGCGGCTTGCGGCGAGACGGACAGCGCATTGTCCCAGGTGATCTTGGAAATGGGATCGGGAAGTTCCTGCAACCAGGGATTGTTGATGAAGCGACCATCGGCCATGGCGATCGATGTGGTGAGTGCAAGCGACAGTTCGCGTTTGGGCGAGAGGAGCGGTAACGAAACCAGTGCATCTTCACGAAACGTGCGTGTTTCCGCGATTCTGCCTTTGGCTTTACGGCGATCGCTGGCCATATCCACAAATCCATGGCGGAGCACGTCTTCCCAGGCCGTGTGCGGCGCAATCGTTTTACGCCACTGGTCTTTCAAATAAGCATGCCAGTTTTCGGCAGCAGCACCGCTGAGTCGAAGGAGCGAATCCTGCAGCGATCGATTTTGATAGAGCGGGGCGATCGTCGGTTGAATGATGTTATACAAGCCTTCCTGCGGATGCGCGTCGCCCCACGATTCCAGGGCATGCGTTCCAGGTAACACGTGTGTCGCAAGTTTGGTCGTTTCGTTCATGCGATCGGCAAAGCTCACGACGAGGGGAACCTGAGCTAAGGCTTTGGTGAACTTGAGCCCTGGGGGCAGGGTAAAGGCCGGATTCCCTTGTCCGACGAACACCGCAGCGATTTTGCCGGATCCCATCTCCGCGATGATCTTGGAGAGGTCGGTGTACGTATTCGTGGTCTGCTTGGAAGCATACTTCCAATCGATCGTGTGGCCGTCGTTTTCCAGCGCGCTGTTCAAGAGGTTGACGACGGCCTGCAATTTAGCGCCATATTTAGCGTTGAGCGATCCGCCGAGGATCAGTCCCTTGCCGCGATTTATCCACAGATCACCCGCCAACTTCGAGATCACGTCGGCTTCAATGCCGGTGACCGCGGAGACGTTTTTGACGCTGTAGGGCAGGAGGCTTGCGGTAATGAGGACATTTTCGGCATAAGCGGACAGCTTTTGAGTGACGATGATTTCGTAGGCAATGGCCAGCGCCACAAAGAGTTCGTCGCCGGCAGCGACGGGAAGATAGTGATCGGCGTTCTGGCCCGTCAGGCTTAAGCCAGATTCCACGACCGCGAGTTTCGCCAAGCGGCCATCATCAACGCTGCGAGCTGCAGCAAAACCTTTGGCGAATTCCACGGGCGAGAGCCACGTGCCCAGAAAATCCGCGCCAAAAGACAAGATGAACTTGGCTTCTTCAAAGCGATAGCGGGGGATGAGCGGCATGCCGTACGAAGCTTCACCGGCTTTGATGACATCGTCGGGGACAAGCACGTCATGGATGACATGTTGACTGGTTTTGAATTTGCTCAAAAGCTGTTTGATGAGTGCCAGAGTGGAAGGGCTCGTCGTGCTCTGCGTGAGCATAACGACCTTGCCACCATTTGCCTGAATTTTTGCGAGTTCGGCCTTGAGGTCGGCATCGATCTTGTCCCAGGTCGTCGGTGTCAAAGTACCGTCGGAGCGCGAAACTGTCTGCGGTTCGCGGATGCGATCGGGATCGTATAAATTCAAAAGCGAGGCCTGCCCACGGGCACAAAGACCGCCGCGGTTTATGGGATGCTCGGCATTGCCTTCAATTTTGATCGGCCGGCCTTCGCGCGTTTTCACGAGTGTGCCGCAGGCCGACGGACACTCCCCGCAGGTCGACGCATACCACAGCGGAATGCCAGGCGTGAGCTCTTCGGGTTTGTTGACGTAGGGAATAATCTTTTCGACCGGTCGGCGGGAGCAGGCCATGGCCGCTGCAAAGCTGCCAAGGCCCATGAGTTTTAAAAAGTCCCGACGTTCCATCGATGTCAGCGGTTCTTTAAGCGGGGGCGTCAGAAATTCGCCGTGGGCAGGCTCGTGACCCTCCGGTGGTTCAAGTTCTTCGAGGCTACCCCAATACGTTGGTTGTTGTGGTTTCATGGATTTTAATAATGACACGTCTGACAATTGATGGATGCGTTCACTTTTGGACTGCGGTGGCAATCCAGGCAGAATCCCATCTGCAGTGTTTTCACCTGTTCGATTCGGGCCATCTTCTTCACGTCGCCGTGACAATCGGCGCAGTCGATATTCTTGGCGATGTGCCGGGCGTGCGTGAAACGAACGTGATCAGGGAGGTCATGAACCTTGAGCCATTCGAT
>JACQOX010000030.1 GCA_016202335.1 Deltaproteobacteria bacterium | reverse complement strand
TGCCTCCTTAAGAAGTAGACGTACAGAGCAATTCCAAGAGCCCTCAGATTTCTTATCGGCGGGCTTCAAGAATTGTTGCTACATTTTTGATCAAAATTTTACTTTTGCTTCAAATACCATTTTAAGCGGATTTAATGGCTGTTTTATTCGATTTTAAAAACGAGAAACGTCCCCTATGTTGAAGAGCGGATGGCGTCGAGACTGGCGGGATTTTCGACGGAAGCCATGTCGCCGAGCGGTTCGCCGAGATAGATTTTGCGGATAAGGCCACGCAGAATTTTGGCCGAACGGGTTTTGGGGAGCATCTCCACAAATTTCACCTCTTCGGGGCGAAGTGTTTTTCCGAGCGCTTTCACTACCTGATCTTTCAACTGTGCACGCAATTCTTCACTGGGGGAAATGTTTGGGGCCAGCACCACAAAACACACCACGGTCTCGCCCTTGATTTCATGGGGAACGCCGATAGCCGCAGCTTCCGCGACCGCTTCGTGCTCGAGCAGCGCTGCTTCGATTTCCGCCGGTCCCGTGCGTTTCCCCGCCACTTTAATGGTGTCATCCGATCGACCGTGCAGGAACCAAAATCCATCGTGGTCAATGCTCGCCCAGTCGCCGTGATACCAAATGTTTTCGCCAAATTTCGAAAAGTAGGTTTCGAGGTAACGCTGTTTATCGCCGAGAAAGCCTTTGGTCATCGAAGGTGCCGGCTGCTTGCAGACCAAGTGACCAACCTCTCCCCGCACGGACTTGCCTTGATCATCAAAGACATCGACGTCCATGCCAAGCCCCGGCCCGCGAAGCGTGCAAGATTTCAGTTCCGTGATCGGCAGCGGCGAGAGATGACAGCCGATAATTTCCGTGCCGCCCGAAATATTAATAATAGGACAACGCTTTTGCCCGACGTTTTCAAAGAACCACTGATACGATTCCGGGTCCCACGTCTCCCCCGTCGATCCCAAGATCTTGAGCGATGAGAGGTCATATTTTTTCGGCCATTCATCTCCGGACCGTTTGAGTAGGCGAATTGCCGTCGGTGAAATCCCGAGCGTTGCAATTCTGTGACGTTCAATGAGCTGCCACACGCGGCCGGCGTCGGGATAGTCCGGCGCCGCTTCGAAGATCACCATCGTGCCGCCGAGCAGCAGAACGCCGATCATCTCCCACGGCCCCATCATCCAACCGATGTCGGTGAACCAAAAGAAAGGTTCGCCGGGTTTGACATCAAAGGCATAGCACAGCTCTTTGCCGATCTGCGCCAATGCACCCGCGTGCGTATGCACGCAGCCTTTGGGTTTTCCGGTCGTCCCGGATGTATATATAATGAGCGACGTGGCTTCGGCGTCGAGAACTTCGGTGGGGCAATGCGGGGACTCTTGATTCACTGCATCTTGCCACACCGCTTTTTTACGATCGAAAACCATGACGTGTTTGATGGACGAAACTTTTTTGAGCGCTTCATCGGCATTGGATTTGATGGGAATCCATTTTCCGCGGCGAAAGCCACCGTCAGCGGTGAGCAGGACTTTTGCCTTGGCGTCGTTCAGCCGCACCGCAAGCGCATCCGGGCCAAACCCCGAAAAAATGGGAATCGCCACAGCGCCGATCTTGAGACAGGCGAAGAGCGCGACCACGACTTCAGGAACCATGGGCATGTAGATGCCAACGCTGTCGTCGATCCCTATTCCCCGACGCTTTAAGGCATTCGCGAGTTTGCAGACATCGTCATGAAGCTGTTGATAGGTGAGCGTTCGAACCTGGCCGTCGTCGCCTTCGCCGATGATGGCTGTTGGAGAAGGGAGAACATGGTCTACCCTCCCTGCCCCTCCCTTACAAAGGGAGGGAGAAGAATGTCGATCGATGCAATTGTGGACGATATTGATTTTTCCATCGATGAACCAACGGGTCCACGGAAAGCCTGCGCTCATGTCGTAGACTTTGGAATACGGCGCAAACCACTCGACGCCGATGTCTTTGAGCGCTTCGTTCCAGAACCAGGCGATATCAGCTACGGAACGATGATGGAGCTCTTCATAGGTGGCAATGCCATGCTTGCGCATGAAGCGCGCGATGTTGCTGTTTTTAAGAATTTCTTGGGAAGGCTTCCAGATGACGTCATTCATCCACGATCCGCCATGGGCGTATACGTCAACATCTCCGGGCCTTCATAGAGCGACTTCGGACGGATGAGGCGGTTATTGTCGTGCTGTTCGATGACGTGGGCCGTCCAGCCGCTCATGCGGGCGATCGCAAAGATCGGCGTGTAGAGCGGAATCGGAATGCCCATCATGTAGTAAATCCAGGCCGACGGCAGATCGACGTTGGGATAGATCCCCTTTTCGCGCACCATCGTGTTTTCCATGATTTCCGCCATCTCCGACCACTTCATATTGCCTTGCGATGCAGCGTATTCGCGGCCCAGCTCTTTGAGCGCCGGCACGCGGCTGTCGCCTTTTTTGTAGACCCGGTGGCCAAAGCCCATAAGCTTCTCTTTGCGAACGATGGCGTCGAGAATATATTGTTCCGCATGCTTCGGATCTTTGATCTTCAGCATGACCTTCATGGCTTCTTCATTGGCGCCGCCGTGCAGTGGGCCTTTGAGGGTGCCGATGCCGGCCACAATGGAACCGTAAATATCGGCGAGCGTTGACGCGGTCACGCGGCAGGCAAAAGTCGAAGCGTTGAAGCCGTGTTCAGCGTAAAGGATGAGCGACGCGTTGAAGACGCGTTCCGTGATTTCGTCGGGCATCTCTCCGGTCAGCATGGACAGGAAATCCGCGGCCATCGAGAGTTTCTTGTTCGAAGGGATCGGGCGTTTGCCGTGCTGGATGCGCCAGTGCGCAGCCACGATCGGAGCCACCGCGCCGCAAAGGCGAATCGCCTTGGCCACGTTGGCATCATGGGAATTGTCGAGGACTTTGGCGTCGTAGCCGGACAGGAAAGAAATGCCGGTGCGCAGCGCGTCCATGGGATGCGTTTTCTTGGGCAGCGCGCGGAGCACGGCGTAGAGCTCTTTGGGGAGCTGCGCGTGCTTCTTCAAGCCGCTCACAAACGTTTTATATTCGGATTTGCTCGGCAGATGACCGATGACCAAAAGATGCGCCACTTCTTCAAACTGGGCTTTGCGGGCCAGTTCCGTAGCGTCGTAGCCACGGATCGTCAGCACCTGTTTTTCAGGATCAACGCGAGAAATCTTACTGGCTCCGGCGATAACGCCTTCGAGGCCTGGGCTGTAGCTGGGAGTAGTGGGTGCGGGCTGGGTCGACATGTTGTGCTCCTACGGTGTGTATTTTAAAAGTTTATACAGTTCTTGGCGCGTCTGCATGCGGTTTAAGAGATCCCGCTGCGTTCCCGACGTCTTCAATTCCCGAAGGCCTTCGCGCATGGCAAAGGCCGCAATCCGAAAAAGGGTCATGGGAAAGATCACCATGTTGTAACCCCAATTTTCAAACTGCTTGATGCTGGTATAAGGCGTCTTGCCAAATTCAGTCATGTTGGCGAGCAACGGAACATCAATGGCTTTGCGAAAGGCCCGAAACTCGCTTTCGTTTGTCAACGCTTCGACAAAGATGGCATCCGCGCCAGCAGCGACGTAGCTTTTTGCCCGCGCAATCGCGGCTTCGAGGCCTTCGACGGCG
>JACQOX010000031.1 GCA_016202335.1 Deltaproteobacteria bacterium | reverse complement strand
TCGAAGCCGTGGCCTATGCGTTTCAGGTCCTTACAGACATCAAGCGTGGTGCCGCTGCCGCACATGGGATCGACCACGACATCGCCTTCGCGGGTGTAGCGCGAGAGGAGATTCCAGATGATGTATGACGGTGTAGCCCCTTGATAATGAAGGGATCCTTGGTTTTTGACGCCATAGTGCTGCGACGGATATTCCCACAGGGTGGTGGTTTGAAGGGTGAGCTCAGGGCGTTGCCACAGGCGATAGACTTTTTTCTTGGGTGTGATCTTTTTTGTCATGAATGCCTCCTTACAAAGGAGGGGGAAAGGCGTCAGCAGAAATCATCGGCATTCCTGCGATTTAAGGATCTTAGGTAAGAATACCCAGGTCCAGAAAGTGAGGGCAACGATCCAGATGATGGCGGCATAGACCAGATGGCGGGTATAGCCAGGGCCGGTGACGAATATGGCGGTGAACCGCGTAAAGGCTGCAAAAGCGAGAAGGATCGGCATCCATAAAAGCACACGCGAAGATTTTTCAAGGCCCATGTCGTGGCCGCCGTGGGACAGGGTGACGCGCGAGGCGATCATCAGCGTCATGAGTCCGAACCCAGAAATGAACACGACGTGCAAAGCCGCAAAATATGCCGATGGTAGTGCGACTACCAGCCAGAGTCCGACAAGCAGGCTCCAGGCCGCGAGCCACAGTCCAGTGGTGAGGCGGGTTCGCATTTTGGGGAGGCGATAGAGCTTCCAGACGTCAAAAGCGATCCACGTGGCGACAAGGGCGCGAAGGAGTTGCCCCACTGTCATCTGCCACGGTTCAACGATGAAACTCATCGCGGTGAGAGCCATCTGAATCCATAAAAAAAGCGGTGCAGATGGTTTTGACGTGATGCCGCTCATCTGTACCATCGGTGTTGAAAGCCTTCCGAGCAGCATGGTGATCAAGCGGCCACCGATGCCGAAGATGAAACAGAACAGCGTGCCTTGATACAGGTACATCCGCGCTGATTTCAGCCAAAAGATTGGCACGTAATGCAGAGCGATTCCCAGCAGTAACAGTGATCCGATGAGGCCGATGGCGATTCCAAGGCCCAGAAAAAGAAAATGCGGCGGCGGGTTGAAGGTCTTGGCGCGAAAGCGGGGGAGCATGAACACCATGAGCAGTCCAAAAATGCCCACGGTCATGGCGGCATTGATCGCTGCGGCCTGTGCAAAGAAGGGGGTGATAGATCGCGCCAGGCATACAAAAGCAGCCAGCTGCATTTCCCACCGCGTCGCCGGTGAAGTTCCCGTGAATCGTGGAATGGCGGTCATCAGAAATCCCACGGCGAAGGAAAAGACGAAGCCTTCGATCATGAAGGAAGCGTGGGTGAGATAGGGAAACGGCGTCAGTCCGAAACCAAAGAAAATCCAGACCAGCGCGCCGATGGCGGCGTAGAAGAGGCCAATAGGAAATAATATTTGATATGGTTGCATAGCAACTCCTTTATAAATCCTTCTTCGAAAAAGCTCGCAGGCCGAGCCAGGCAGGGATGAAAGTCCAGAGCCCGAGGGCTGCGATACCAGTTGCCATGCCGAGGGTGTCACCGAGGTAACGCTGAAAAAGGGCGCCAGAATAACCCATCATGGCCGAGAGATCGATGTTCAGAAAAAGAAGGACCCTCGCCAAATCCACGGGGTTGAGAAATGCGGCGATAAGCGTGTGGACTTCCAGCGGATAGTCGCCAAACACCACGACGATGCCCATAAGCAGGGCGTCGTAGAGGATGAAGAAGAAAAACCAGATGAGAAGAATGACGCCGAAGAGGACTTCTTTCTTGCGGACGAGGGTCGCGATCAAAAAGGCAATGCTTAAAAAGACGAAGGTGAGAAGAGTGCCTAACCCAAGCAGCAGGCCGTAACTGCCAAAGCCATGTTCGGCGAGGTTCATCTGAAGCAGTGATCCCACTCCCATTCCCAAGAGAAAGCTGAGGCTCAATCCAAACCCCAGCCCCAGCCATTTGCCGAGGAAGATATCGCGTCGCGAAATCGGCAGCGTGACGAGCATCTGTTGAAAGGACAGCGATTCGGAAAACGAGATGCTGCCGAAGATGAGTGAGAAGAGCGGAACTAAGAGCAGCACGAGGTTCAAAAGCGATGCGCTGGCCTGGAGGGGATCGGCTTGTCCCAAGTACGTGATGAGTGCGCTGAACACCAGAAAGGAGAAGCTGTAGACGAGCAGCCATTTGCTTCGGATATTTTCATGAAACTCAAATTTTGCGATCGTGGTGATCATGTGGTCGCATCTCTCCAAAATTCATAGAGCGCTTCTTCGAGCGTTGCTTTCTGTTTTTGTTGTTTCATTTCATTCGGCGACGTCACGGTGTAAATTTTGCCGTCGACGAGGAGCGCCATGCGATCCGCCAATTCATCCACTTCTGCCATGATGTGTGATGTGAATAAAACGGTTTTTCCCTGATCGCGTTTTTGACGGATCAATTGTTTCAGAAAAAATACGACGTGAGGATCCAGCCCCAACGTGGGTTCGTCCAGGACAAACGTTTGACTGTCGCACATGAAACACTGTAGAATATTGACCTTCTGGATCATGCCACCAGAGAGCGCTGAGATCGGCTTTTGCCAGAATTGATCGATCCCGAGATCGCGGATCAGCTCTTCTTGGAACGGGCAGGATTGTCGACGTAAATGCTCAAAGAGGGCGATCAATTCGTGAACGCGAAGGTGCGGAGGGAAATTGGGTTGTTGCGGCATGTAGCTCACGTCGCGTTTATAGGCGAGCGTGCCCAAAATATTTTTTCCCTTGATGCTGATGTGGCTCCCCGCATCGGGGAAGATGGTTCCCAAGAAAGATTTGAGCAGCGTAGATTTTCCTGAACCATTTGGCCCGAGCAGGGCAAAGACCATGCCGTCAGGAATCTCCAAGTCAACGTGGCTCAAGACCTGTTGTTGCCCGTAGCGTTTGCTGAGGCCAAGAAATGCTATCATAAATCGGCGAACCTCTTCATCTGCGGTGTGTGATCTTCCAGCATCTTTGGAGTCATCACCGGGAAGACGCGTTCCGCGGTTTCCAGGAATTCGATGACGGGAGAACCCATCAACGAAACGAGTTCCGGATGCTCTGCGATCCAGAGGCTGAATAGCTTCATCGGGCGAAAGGGGACATCGCCCACACCGTCGTGATCGAGGTCGTAGCCTCGGTAGTCATCCCAATAATTTCCGGCGAAAATATTTTGAACCGACTTGGTGTTGGTAGTGACGTGAAAGGCATTGGAGATGAAATTATTCTGCGAGATCACATTGCCGTCGCTGTTCCCAAAGACATTCATGGCCCATCCATTGTGCGAGAAGATGTTGTGCTCAAAGCGATTACGATTGGCGCCGTCGAGCACGACCGCCACAGTATTGCCGTCAAAGGTGTTGCGCACCACGCGCGTGTCGTTGATGTCCTTGAGCAAAAGCCCGTAGGACGTCGCTCCCCAGCTTTTTTCAAAGCGATTTTCCGCCATCTCAATGTCGTGGGAATACATGACGGCGACGCCGGTCTGGTTTTCGATAAACGTGTTGCGATAAAAACGATTGCGCTGCGAATACATGAAGTGCAGCCCGTAGCGGATGTTGTGGCGGCTTATGTTGTCTTCGATGAGCGAATCTCCGGAGAACTCGAGATACATACCGTCGCGTTGGCGTTCGAAAAGATTGTCTTGCACCGTGAGATGCGTGGAATACCACAGATGCAGGCCATTGCCGCCCGAGACTTCGCTTAAGGTGTTGCCTGTGACGGTGTTGGCCACGACGCTGCAAGTGTCCACCTTGGCGAGATAGATGCCATAGGTGTTGTCGTGAAATCGATTGTTGAGGATGCGACAGCGTTTGCTTTCTTCCACGCGGATGCCTGCGTATTCCGAAATGTCGCTTTGGCCGCTGTTTTGAATCTGCAGTCTTTCGATCGTGACATCGTCGGCCCGGATGTAAAAGACATGCTTTTCATGGTGGCCATCGATCGTCGGGAAATCAATGCCGGTGATGGTCAATGGTTTATCGATGACCATCATGCCTTCGGCATAAGTTCCCGGATGAACGCGGATGACATCGTGCTGGTGGGCAGAGGCGATCGCAGCGTGAAGCGTCGAGTACGGGCAATTGCCGCAGACGTTAAGCGTGGCGGCAAAGGATGATGGTCCGTAGAGAAGCAGGGCGCAGCAAAAGAGGAGCCGTAGGTTCATGGCGTAAGGGTTGTCTCTTCACCGCCAAACGTTTGCTTCGCACGCTCGAGGTCCTCGCGTGTCGCATATGCCGAGAGATACGCGCCCATTGGTGATTTGAGCGTTTGGCTGTGAAGGATGAAGGCTTTGGTGAAGTCGATCCACTGCGTGGGATGAAAATAATCTGTTACCCACGCGATTTTTATGTCCGCACCGTGTTCGTGCATCCAGTTGGCGAGGCATTCCACGGAATCAAAGTGAAGGTATTTCCCCTTGACCGTGACCGCTTCGGTTTTGAACGGCATGTCCACGATGTTCATCTTGCAGCGATCGCATTGAAACGAGCCGGCCTTGAAATCTTTTGGCGTTGAAGTGCTGCAGGCGATGAGGCTGAATCCGGCGATCAAAGCATAAAGGATTTTAGCCACGGCGGTCTCCACGATGTTCAACCCACAGGATGCTGACGAGCAGGGTGGCAACGACAAACAAAATAATGCCGCCAACATGCGGCCAACTGCACGACGTGATGTTGAGCAACTGTTTGCAGCCAATGAGCGGTGGTTGATAGGTCATGCCCGGAATGGAAATCGGCGCGTCGGGATTTAAATGATGGCCATAATTATATTCCCACTGCCAGAAGTCATAAAGACCGGCTGCGCCGATGAGTGTCAAATTCGCGAGTCCCAGATAAATCATGATGCGCCGGCCGATGGCCGCAGCCACGACCGCGCCGGCGATCATAAAACCAACGATCGATGGCATGTATTGAAATTCGGGAATTGATTGTTCGATGATCGGGTCCATGCCGATGTAGTGGTTGAGCAGGTTGATGTTTTGTAGATCAAAGGGGCTGAGCCCGGTGATCTTGTGGATCCACAGGTACATCCCGAGCCCCTCAGGATATTGAGGGGCCGCGAGATGGATCGACCAAAGCGGTACGAAGTACAAGAGCGCAAGCAGGGCAGCAATTAGCAATGTTAGATAACGACTGGTTTTGCGAAGGGGCTGCCACATTTACTTTGAGATCCTCAAATATTGATGCATTTCCTGATGCAGCGCGGAACAGAAGTCGGTGCAGTAGAAAGGAAAGACACCTTCTTCCGTTGCCTTGTATTCCATCGTCTTGGTCTCCCCCGGCATGATGAGGATATTCGACGTGGGAGCGCCGAAAATCGCGAACCCATGATCGATGTCGAAATCCTGTTCGAGGTTCGTGACGTGGAAGAAGATGGAGTCGCCGACCTTGGCTTCGATCACGTCGGGTTTGAAGTGCGAGCGGATGGCTGACATGTACACGTGGACATCATTGCCACTACGGACGACGCGGGCATCGGCTTCACTCTTGATGGCGTAAGGATTGTTGTTGTGTTCCAGCGAATAGATTTTTTGCGCCTTGTCTTGGAGCAGCGACGCGGGCATGCCTTGAGCATAGTGCGGTTCGCCGACGGTCGGGAAATCCAACAGCAGTTTCATTTTTGAACCGCTGATGTCGTAGAGCTGGGCGCTCTGGGTGACTTCAGGGCCGGTGGGGAGGTAGCGGTCTTTGGCGATCTTGTTGAGCGCGATGAGATACTTGGCATGCGGTTTAGCAGAATCTCCGCCGGCGATGCTCAAATGACCGATGCTGTAATACGAAGGAATGCGGTCCACGACTTCCCAGGTGCCGAGCTTCCATTTGACGACTTCGGAGCTGATGAAACATGACGTGTAGGCGTAACCCTTACCGTCGAATTCCGTGTGCAGTGGGCCGAGACAGGGTTTTTGCACTTCGCCGGCGAGCGTTGATGCGTACTTCAAGACGGGAATACCGGCGATGGTCTGAATGACATTGGCCTTATCGGTGATGGCTTTTTTGAATTTGGTAAACGAATGTACCGGGATGACGGTCGCCAATTTTCCACCGTTCACGATGTATTCGCCGGTGGGGTCAATGTCTGTGCCGTGGGGACTCTTCGGCGTTGGCATGTAGTACATCATTCCTGGACAGCTGCTGGGATCGAGCATTTTCACCGACGTTTTCTTTTCGGCAATGGCTGGTTTATTTTCGTCGTGATACGTGTGGTAGTAATTCGAGTTGACGATCTTGCCTTTGCCTT
>JACQOX010000026.1 GCA_016202335.1 Deltaproteobacteria bacterium | reverse complement strand
GAATAGACACTCGAAGTAGGCGGTTTTCCCGAGGATTTTTTTGTTCGTTTTCAGTCATAAGGTGCCCGGAGTTGTTATCGGCACACACCAAAAGAAGTTGCTAGTTTTTTAAGCATGGGAAATCAACGCCAATATGAAACACCTCTTTTGCATCTTTAGCCTTATTTTTATCACTTTGCCGGCATCATTCATCGCAAATGCAGCACCAGAGCCGTCAATTCGCATCCTCATCGCAAAAAAACCAGACAAAATAACAATCACCTCCGATGGCGCAGGATTCACGATTGAAACTCAACCTGGTCGAACCTTCCAGCGGCGATCATCGACGTTAACGGTCTTTGCCGCAGATCAGGGGCTACGCATCGATGGAGAAAATTTCGAAGCATCGATCCTCACCATCACCAATCGTACCTCGGTCTATCGCATCGACAACCGCAGCTTTCAGGGAAAAATTTCAGTCGCAGCTTCCAAAGACCGGGAACTGCAGATTATCAATGAACTGCCGCTGGAGGCCTATCTCATTGGACTGATGAACAGCGAGATCTCGTTTACCTGGCCGACCGAGGCGATCAAGGCCCAGGCCGTTGCTGCTCGGACCTATGCCCTGGCGACCATGGAACGCACGCGCGAAAAAAATCCCGCAGCGCTTTACGACATGACAGCCACCATGCTCGATCAGGTCTATGCCGGCGATCATCCTGACGACGATCGCGTCGCTGAAGACGTCGCCGCCACGCGCGGGGAAGTCATCAAGCGCAAAGGCAAAATCCTGGCCACGCACTATCACAGCTGCTGCGGCGGGCAGACTGAATATGCGCATCATGTCTGGGCAAACACCGATGGCCCCCCGCTGACCGTCGATCGATTCTGCGAGCGCAGCCCAAAACTTTTGTGGGATTACAGCATTCCGCTGGATGAATTTCGCGAGGTCCTCAAAGACCAGGGTACCTCGCTCACACGGATGACCGACCTCAAAGTGCAGCTCTTTGATGATTCGCCGCGAGTGAAAGACCTCATCGTCATCGACGCTCAAGGCGAACATCCCATCGCCGCCACCGATCTGCGCAAATGGTTTGGCTACGGCAATATCAAGAGCACCTGGTTCAATGTCGCGCTCGAAAAAAAGAGCATCGACTTCGCGGGCCGGGGCTACGGACACGGCGTGGGCATGTGCCAATGGGGCGCCAAAGGCATGGCCGAAGCCGGTCACAGTTATCGCGATATTCTGAAATTTTATTACGCCGATGGACAGTTGGCGACGGCTTATTAACTTATTTGTCATGAAACTCTCCGAATTCGATTACAGCTTTCCCAAAGAATTGATCGCTCAACATCCACTTGCTGAGCGCGATGCCAGCCGCATGCTGGTCGTGAATCGCAGCGCCAATACCTGGCAACATCGCCATGTTTCTGAGCTTCCGGCTTTTTTGAACGCCGGCGATGTCCTGGTCATCAATGTCACCAAAGTGGAACCCATGCGGCTGTTCGGTGAATTTCGCAAAGGGCAGGCCCTTGAAGTATTATTGATGGAGCCCCTTCGCGAACAGGCTTCCCCCGAAGTATGGCGCTGCCTCGCCAAGAAAGCCAAGCGCATCGACGTCGGCGAAAAGATTTTCTTCGGCCTGAGCGCCCAGGCCGTGGTCACCGGTCATGAAGAAGGCTATCTCCTTCTCGCTTTTGACGCAGGCCATCGGGAACGGGCCATGGAACGCCGTGGCGCACCTCCCCTTCCGCCGTACATCAAGCGCACGGATCTGGTGAGTTACAGTGAAGAAGATCGAAAGCGTTATCAAACGGTCTTCGCGGAACAGCCCGGTTCAGCCGCCGCACCAACCGCGGGACTGCATCTCACCGAGAAAACACTCGAAGAGCTCAAAGCCAAGGGCATCGAAATCGTCCCGGTCACGCTTCACGTGGGTCTCGATACCTTTCAACCACTGCGCGTCGACACCATCGAAGAACACCGGATGCACGGCGAGCGCATTGAAATTTCACCCGCAGCCGCCGACGCGCTGAACCGCGCCAAATTGGAAGGCCGACGCATCATCGCCTGCGGCACCACATCCGTTCGAGCTTTGGAATCAAGTTGGGATCAGGAGAAAATCGTCGCCGGCGAAAAAACGACGCACCTGTTCATCACGCCCGGCTATGAGTTCCACGTGATCGACGGCATGCTCACGAACTTCCACTTGCCGAAATCGACGCTCCTCATGCTGGTGTCTGCTTTTGTGGGCAAAGACTTTTTGTTTGAATGCTACCAGGAAGCGATCAAAGAACAGTACCGCCTGTTTTCGTATGGGGATTGTATGTTGATCGTGTGAGGAACGATGAGAAATTTTTCCGATAAAAATCACAGGCTACCTTAAGGCCATCCGGCGAAATCCAATCGATAGTGCCGACATTTTTATAGCCATTGCTTTGCCAGAATTGAAAAACCTGCGGCGCATGGGGGTGCTCTTGAGGCAGCGGCACGCAGGCAGCGCGACAACCAAACTGTTTTGCAATTTCTTCACCAGCCTTGAGCAAGAGGTCGTCGACTTCTTTTTTTTGATAATGCGTCGGAGGCGTAAACGCGATGGCGTGCATCCACCTCCCTCGCAGCGGTGTGTTTATGTTGAGGGCAGTAAAATCGTTTCCAACATCTTCGCCATTTCGCATCTCGAAGACAAAAAATCCGATGACGCGGTCTGATTCTTCAACAACCAACATGCCTTCTGGAAAAGCAGCGAACTTCGCTTCAAAGAAAGCTCTCGAAGCGCCATCGTTTCCATAAGCCCGTTGGTCCACGAGGACCATGGCGTCAAAATCGTTAGGTATCGCACGGCGAATGTTCATATAACCCGAAGATCGGTTAAAGAAGTGTAAGCCCACCCCATCGAACGTAGTGGCGAAAATCAGCATCACGGCTAATCAACGCTATTTCATGATCGATACACGCCTGAGCGATCAAAGCATCTGCAATTCGAGCTTTAAGTCCTTTTTTAAGAATTTTTGAACGGAGTGTTCCTGCGCGCTCCCAAAATCCTGGCGTCAGTTCAAGCAAAGGGAGTGAGGTGAAAAGTTCTGAGATCGATGGCGATAAGTGAGGATCGCTTAAAAGCTCTGTGAGCACCACGGGGGGTAAAACAGCTTGTTGATCACCCAGAGCAAGATCCACAGCCAAGACATCTTCCCCATTATCGCCGGATAGGTAGGCCACAAAAGAACTCGTATCGATGGCAATCATTCGCGATCTTCTCGGAGTTTCTTGAGGCTTACAGAGAATTTAACCTTGCCCCTGAGCGAACGAAGAGCGGCATAAGCTCCTCCTGCGGCCACAAGTTCAAGCCCACGCCTGATGGTGGGGGTAATCCCGAGGCCAGAAGCCTCCTGCGCTCGAGAAAGAAGGTCTTCGGAAATTTGAATGGTGATTTTTTTCGCTGTCTGCATGATGGGAAAATACCAGCCTAAATACCATAAGTCAATACGGCATTTTTTGACCAATAACTGACTGTCAGTTATTGGTCAGTTATTGGTATTGCACGTCATAGACTTGCCTGTTAGTGGCCGCCCCCTATGTTTTCCTTCAGCCTCACTAAATCCGTTTCCGCTGGAACAAAAGGCCGGCGCGGCAAGATCACCACATCGCACGGCAGCATTGAAACCCCCTGTTTCATGCCCGTGGGCACGCTCGGAACCGTCAAGGCCATGGCCCCGGAAGAGCTGACGGACCTCGGCGCAGACATCATCCTCGGCAATACGTATCATCTCTATCTCCGCCCCGGCCATGAACGGATCAAGCGGCTCGGCGGCCTGCACAAATTCATGCACTGGGATCGCCCCATTCTCACCGACAGCGGTGGCTATCAAATCTTCTCGCTCGCGGAACTGCGGAAAAAATTCACCGAAGAAGGCGTCGAATTTCAAAGCCATTTGGATGGTGGCGAGCGCCATTTCCTGACGCCCGAGCTGGCCATCGAAATTCAAGAGGCCCTGGGCTCGGACATCATGATGGTGCTCGACGAATGCACGCCCTATCCAGCCACCGAACCCGAAGCGCGCACGTCCATGG
>JACQOX010000035.1 GCA_016202335.1 Deltaproteobacteria bacterium | reverse complement strand
GACACGATGCGGTAGCCGCGATCTTTAAGACCTGCCACCATGGCCTGGCAGTTGACGATCACCTGGCGTGAATAATCTTTGAATGAGGGATCAAGCGCTTCGGCAAAGGCGACGGCTTTTGCCGCAATGATGTGCATCAGCGGTCCCCCTTGTATTCCCGGGAAGATCGTTTTGTTAATCGCTTTTTCGAGGGCTTCACTAAAAAGGATGAGTCCACCACGCGGACCACGGAGCGTCTTGTGCGTGGTCGAGGTCACCACATGGCAGTGTGGAAACGGATGCGAATGCAGCCCCGATGCCACAAGGCCTGCCGGATGCGCAATGTCGGCCATGAGCAGACACCCGACTTCGTCGGCGATGCGGCGAAACGCGGCGAAATCAATGTCGCGGGAATAGGCCGAAGCGCCGGTCACAATAAGTTTGGGACGATGTTCATGGGCCAAACGACGAACTTCATCCATGTCGATGCGTTCGGTTTCCGGATGCACCCCGTAAGGAACAATTTTAAAAAAACGCCCCGAAAAATTCACCGGCGAACCATGCGTCAGGTGTCCACCGTGGGCAAGGTTCAGCCCCATGATGGTGTCGCCCGGCTCGAGCAGCGCGAAATAGGCGGCCATGTTCGCCTGGCTACCGGAGTGCGGTTGCACGTTGGCGCCATAGGCCCCGAACAGCTCCTTGGCGCGATCGATGGCCAGTTGCTCGATTTCATCGACGAATTGGCAGCCACCGTAATAGCGTTTGCGGGGATAGCCTTCGGCGTATTTGTTGGTGAGGACGGTCCCAGCAGCAGCGAGGACGTTCCGCGAAACATAGTTCTCCGAAGGAATCAGCTCCAGGCCGTATTCCTGGCGTTCGAGCTCGCGAGCGATGCTGGCCGTAAGCGTTGGATCAAAAGATTGCAGGTCGTGAAAAATCATTCTCGTCTCGCTTTCAGGTTAGGGACGATCAAGTTTTTGAATCCGAGGAGCGTGTCGCCCCCCTTCAAATGGCGTGCTCAAAAATACTTCGAGAAGTCTTTCTGCTTTATCAAAACCAGTGATGCGGCCGCCCAAGCAGGCCAGATTAGCGTCATTGTGTTCCCGGGAAAGTTTGGCGTCGATTTCCTCCCGCAGCACAGCGGCGCGAACGCCGTGAATGCGATTGGCCGCCATGCACATGCCGATGCCCGAACCACAGACGAGCACACCGCGATCGACCCTGCGGGCTGCAACCGATTCGGCAACTTTTTTGGCAAAGTCGGGATAGTCGGTGCGCTCTTCGGAAAAAGCTCCGACGTCTTGGACGTCATGGCCCATCGATTTCAGCAACCCGGCCAGTTCCTCTTTTAAGGAGAATCCTGCATGGTCTGAGCCAATGGCAATTTTCATATATTATTGGAGGATCTGTTCCACGTGGGTAACAATGTCGCCCACGGTTTCGAGGCGTTCAGCGGTTTCTTCAGGGATATCGAGTTCAAATTCTTCTTCAAAAGAAAGAAAGAGTTCCACCAAGTCGAGGGAATCCGCGCCGAGATCGTCTTCAAGTGTTGCCTCCAAGGTGATGTCCTCTTCGGCAATCCCCAACTGGTCTGCAATCAGCTCTCGGACTTTTCGTTCAACAGAGGTCTCAGCCATGTGGACTTACTCGATATTTAAGGAGAAGATTTCTCGACCTTTATAAAATCCACAGTGGGAACACACGCAATGCGGCATTTTGGTGCGTTTGCACTGCGGGCACGTTGACAGCGAAGGCGCGTCGATCTTGGTGTTGTAGGCCCGGCGCATGTCGCGGCGTGAACGTGAAATCTTTTTCTTTGGGACTGCCATAAATGACTCCTTTAAAGTGCGGCTTGGCTACTATAAAGAAAGAAGACCTGTCAAACTTTACTTTCTCTTCTTGGGAGCCAGCGCCTTCAGGGCCGAAAAGGGCGAACCCAAGGCTGTGGGCGCGCAGGCACATGGACCTTCGCTTAAGTTTTTGCCGCACGTTGGGCAAAGGCCTAGGCAGTCTTCCTGGCACAGGTTTTTCATGGGTTGCGCCAGGGTGAGCTGTTCTTCCAGGATCTCGCCGATGTCGATCCGATCGCCTTCGTAATAGCTGAACTCCTCGTCTTCGGTAACGATTTCGCCCACATCCAGGCCTTCATCTTGATTGGTCATGGGCTGGGTCGAATGCAACGGACTCAAATGGATGCGTATTTCAACCACATCCTGGGTTCCAAAAGGCGCCAAACAGCGGTCGCAGGTCTGGTTGGCCGAATACTTCAGTTCACCGGAAAGATCGATTTCCTCGTTCACTTTGTGGCATTCGAGGGTGAGTTCGGCCGTATCGGAAGGCGTAAAAGCCTTGGAAAGGACGCGCTGCATGACCGCCCGCAGCCAGCCATCGTGAGCGGCCGAAGCCTTGATAAACAGTCCCTCTTGGGGGATATCGTGGATGATAATTTCCATAGGTGGCGGGTTCATTAATAAGCCTATATTAATGAAGCAACAAAATTCCAAAGCTGCCGATAATATAAACAAGGGACCAGATTCTTTATGGCATGGATTCGGAAAACCAGCGACATCGTCCTCGGAGTCACGTCTGAGGCCATTTGTGAGGATGGTAATTCCTCTTCCCCCTATCAGGGCAAAGTGATCGATGAAGAGGAACTTCTCACCCCTTTTCGTGCTCTTTCGTGGAAAACCATCTTGAATGATCACTTTTCTCCTGCCTATGACATCAATCTTTGGCGTGAACTCATCCTAAACGTCGAACCCGTCTGCCGAATCCCTTACGCCTTTGCGCAGCCCGCTGACTTCGAAATTGTTTTTTCGGCGAAAGAACTTGCGGCAAGTCAAACCTGGGCCATTGATGAACGGGCAAAATTCACCGCGCTTTTGTGCGAAAAAGGATATCGCATCGCGGTTGAAAAAAATGACGCCACCACGAATCTTCCCTTCGAAGTGTTCTGCACCAATCATTCCAGGGAACCCCTTGTTGAGACAGCACTTGAAACAACGACCTCCTCCATTGCGATGGAATACAAAAAATATCATTTTAAAGATGCTGCCGACGCCTTCGCCGCGATTGAAAACGCAAAGACTCTGCCAGAACTGACAGGCATGCTCGGTGAAATCCTTAAAAACCTTTATCAAAAAGATGGTCGTTCAGCATTGGATGCCTACCTGCAAAAAGCCGATCAATTTATTTTTGAACTCCCAAATCTTAAGCCAGGGGCTGCGAATGCCATGCTATCCTATTTGGATTGGCCTGATCGTTTTCCAGCCTCCTTTAGCAAAGAATCATCTGAGACGATGGAACGATTGAAACAATTTCGGATGGCTGTGGCTCAAACGGAGATCGATCGATTGTATGCTGAAGGTTGGCCAGTGCATCCTTCACTCTATCTCGCCGCGGGCCGACTCGATCTCTATGATCAAGGCCTTCAAGATGGTATCGTCGAACGATTAAATATGGGAACGCAAAGCAGGTATTTCTTCGCCATTGATGATGTACAGGCAATCACAGATCCTGCCATCAAACAGCGAATGGTCTCGTTCGTCCAACAATGGATTGCGACTGCAACTGATCTTTCGGCTGGAGATCGTGCATCGGCACTCGGGGCCATTGAAAAACTAAACCTATGACCGATAAACCGATCACCTTTCGCAAAGAGGCTTTTCTCTACAGCTACACTCCCCAGGAAATGCTCGATTTGATGGGACCTGGAAACGAACCGAAGTTTACGCCGGAAAGCTTCGTGCAAGACGCCCAAATAAACGGGTTTTTGGACAAAGACGTATCGACAACAACCCTGAGCAGCTTGCACAACACCCTCCGCAACCTCTTTGCCCTCGAGCCACAAGGGGTTCTCTCCCCCGATCTCGTGATCGATGACAATAGAGAACTCAACCACCTTTCCGAGGCGCATCACGCCGTTCTTTTAGAAGGTGTTCGTCCCTTTGTAGAGAAAAGCAATGAAACCAAAACGTGGTTGAGCGCCTCCAGGCAAACAGCCATTGCGTTGATTCGACTCCTCGAATTTCGCTCCGTCGTTTATGCCGATGCCGATCCACAAGAAACAAGAGCTTCGCGGGCATTCGCGGAGCGCATCGCAGAAACACTTCAACGTCTGGATTTCTCCTCATTCCGCGCAAGAGGCACTGACATTGTCGAACGCTGGAAAGACGTTGCTGCGATTGATGTTTTACCGGGGGATCCCACCACGTCATTTTCCAGCAGCTTTTGGCCAACGTTTCTGAGTTATCTCACAGAAAGCAATTCGAAATTTTCCGTCGCTGATATCGACGCTGTCCTTATCGCCGTTTTCAGCTCGCACCCAGAGTTTGTTTCGGACACGCTCCTCCTCAATATTTATCACCATCTTGATGAACACACGAAAGAGCTTCAAACCTTTCTTCGCAGCGAATCGACGACAGCTTTCCTGGAAGTGCGCTTCCATCCGAACAAAAACCAAGATGTCTCCGAAAGGGATAACTCCCTCCCTCTCTTGGCTGCATGCGCTCGCGCGGGAAATCCGCGAGCTCTACGAACCGTAACAGAGATGCTCCAACACGCAAAGCACCCTCTGCTCTCTAACAGCGATGGGAAACCTATTACCTTGAAAAACCGCGAATTCGCTGAACTGCTTTGTGACCTGGTCGAAAAAAAGAAGGAACTGCCCTTCATCGGCGACGACTTTCGTGAAGAACTTCGCCTGTACCTTCCCATCCTTTTTCGTCAGGCGACAACGCACGCAGCCCAATGGTTGGGACTCCTCGTCGACGCTTCGCCTTCGCGTGCAAACAACATCATTCGCACTTTGGATGCTGAATACTCCATCAGACGAAAAACTTTTTTATCAACTCCTCACCAACTCCGATTCTCTGACATCGCCAGAAAAGAAAACGAAAAACTCAAGCCGCTGACATTTCACAATATCTACCGCGCTATCATGGATGACGGCATGATCGAAGAAGGAGATTCGCTCCTCGCCTCTCTTTCGGAAGAAGGGTGGGTCGAAGCAGAGCACCGACTCGAGGATGTTGCCACTTCTGGACAATGGTTTTCCTTTTTTGCCCTCAGTGATTTATTTAGAATCTTTCATTTTTTCCATGGAGAACCTGCCAAGGAAGCAAAGGAATTTTTTCGACATCGCATTGATATCAGCCCGCTCTTGGCATCTTCAGATTATGAAGGAACCATCTGCTACATCGCTTCAATCCTTCAGAATGTTGTTTTTCTTCATAACGACGAAGATATGCGCGCGAGTTTCAACGCCATAAAATTAATAGCACACCAAGACGGCGAAGGATCACACCCCGCCATCGCCACTCTCGCTCTCTTGGCAGCATGCCCAACTGCATACAAAAAAGAGCCTGAGGAAACACTGGTTGAAATCGTCCGCGATGGGTATCCCGCCTTCGACCATGCCTGGAAAAGCTGGTTCCCTTTTTTCCATGACAGTTACACGAAACATGATGCCAACTTCAGTGAACGGCTCAACGCTCTGGTATCTATCATCGAATCCCCACGTGCCGGCGCCCGCGCGTTCTTAGCCGCAGAAAACCTGTGGTGGCGAATGAGCGATCCAGAGATCAAGGCCAAAATCGCCACGGTCAAACTTCACCAGGTCAAACATTGTATCCAGCAAATAGATGATACCGAAGAAGCTTATAGAATGCTGATCGACTACTACCTGGCTGGAAACCCCGAAGCTCTTCCCATTCTCTTTAATGAGCTTCGTCGCGGTGGAACCGAAGTTTTTTCCGCCTTCAAAAAATTCATCTCGCCTGATGAAAACCAAGACGGCCGCGGACTCGCTGAGCTCGATGTCGAACTTGCCCAGCAATTTCGAAAAAACCAAAAAGGGTTTCCAGAAATGTTTTGGATCGTTCTTGGAAATCGCCTCGCGGAGCGCGGATATTATGAATTGTACCATCGCGTCGGCGATCGCACCGTTGTTGAACCAGCTGCGATAGAACACGAAGCGCTTGAAGCACAGGGCGTGAATGAAGAACTCCCCGAAAAAGTGGTTCGCATTGGGAACACCGATCGCCCACCGGAAAAAAACCGACAAAACCATTCTGTTCGGACGCGGCTCACCCTGCCGACGGATCTGCCACCGCCGTCAACCCCTGAAGAAGCGGACCTCCAGGGCGTAGCGAATGCCATCAATAGCTACAGTTGGGATGCCCTCATCCAGATTCCAAATGCACCGCAAATTTTGAGATCTCTCATTACCGACGTTTCACGCAGCGATGAATTTTGGCAGAAGGCATTGGCAGCCCTGATAGATTTCGCGGAGGGCAATCTCCTCCCCATCAGCACAGACAATGCGAACGCGGCCGCCTTGGACCAATTGATCAATGAAGATTGCCTGTTCCTCTCCACTCAACGCGCTAACAACCTTGGCTATAACCGCGGGCTGCACATTCTCCTTGCCATCCAGAACTATCCGAATATTTCAAAAACATGGTCGGACAAAGCACAGCACGTCTTCGACAGTTCTTATTGAAGCACCTGCTTAGGCTTTCATCATCTTCATAAGTTCATTCTTAAGAAAATACGTGGCCCGGCAGTCGTCTTCGTTGTAGCGAAGGATTTTTTGTTTAAGCTGGGCATCGCCCGCGAGATAATCGTTCATCCACACCACAGATGCCGCTCCGCCGGCGTCTGCGGCATCCCACTGGAATCCCAGAAATTTACAGATTTCTTTAATGCCGTAACTCGTGAGCGGCCAATCGGTGTACTGGGTGACAAAGGCAAAGAGGTCGACCGCGGTTCCTGGTTTTCCAAACAGCCGATCGTAGGCAGGCGTTTCGATATTATGTTTCATCAGGAGTCGCTTGAGCGTGATCTTTTCATAATCGCTGTAATGATAGACCGCGGCGTCGGCGTGTTGATTCAGAAAAGCAAGAAGTTGAAGAGTGATACCGCGTTCCTCCTCTCGGGTTTCAGCGAAGAAGGCATGGTACTCGGGTTCTTCCCCGGGCTCGACGAGCAGCGCGCCGTAAAGATACACAAAGTCGCGCGTCGGATCGTCTTCGAGATCAAAATGGATTTCTTTCTTCGCCTCCGGGAAGGAAAAAGCCTGGTGAATGACCGGTTTGCCGCCAAGGAAAATGCGCGCCCGATCGACGATCTTCCGCGGCAGATCTGCTGGCATCTGGTTCCAGAAAAAACCTTGAGCTTTGAGTTTCTCTACTTTGTCGACGAGCGCCGTCGGGTCTTCGGCTGCCAAGGTTTCAACCGTATTGATACCGAGCCGGCTAAGACCCCGTTTCATCGCCTGGCCAACGTGATGCACGAGCGATACATCCCGCTTTTCTTTGGCCCACGTCGAGCAGACCTTTTTCCATGCGCACAGACCACAGTTGCTGTTGATCGCAGGCTCGGCACCAAAGGCATTTCCTTGCAGATAGGATTCTAGCTGATCCAGCGCCAAGGCATAATCCTTGGGGGGTTTATAAAAGGGAACCGACAACACGCGCTGCTTGGTTTTATAAATGAATCCCTTTTCTGGCCGCCGTCCCTGAATCTGCTCCAGCAGTTCACCGTAAAAATAAATCTGCCAGAATTGTTCCATACTGGTTTTCTCGTCACCATTATCCCACGTCGACTCCACTCGCGTGCTTTTGATATCCATGGGCGCGTAATGGTAGTCACCAAACGTCGACGTACCGGACGTTTTCAATAGCAGCTGCGGCCGCCCCATTCTCTTCCCCGAGAGAAGAACGCCATGCGCGATGATGTCGATGCCGCCTTGCATTGCCGCCAGCGTCTCTTCCAGATTTTCCGGTACCGCGAAACTTTGTTCAGGACGATCGCGGCGATACGATTCGATGACTTTGTCTTCATACTGCACCCCCGATTTCCAGAGCAGTTGCATGATCGGATGAACCTCGACCTTGAGCAACGGGTCGCCATTCATATCCATGAACGGCCGATAGGCGCATTTTTTAAAGTTGAAGAGATCGTGGGCCGCAATGAATGATTTTGTCATCTTTTGGAAATAGTCTGATGACGGTTCAAGTTCAATTTGTTTCTGAAAGTTCTAGGATATACGCTTCGCTGTTATCGGTGTCACCACAGTTGCCCCAATCGGAAGCAAAGATCGCATATCTGCCGCTCTGGGAAATGCTCGCACGCGGCTGCGACCAATAGCGGCATTCTGTTGAATGATGATGAGCAAGCCGCATGATGCGGCCATCCGTGAACTGCAAGAATAATTCACCGGCAAACGGCACCTGCATGGTGGCAGGATCACCGCTTCCACTGACCAAGCATAACCCCGCTGGGCCCTGGCAGGAGATGTGCCCTTGAGTTCCCCAATCCATCATCTGCAGATATACCGGTTTTTGCACGCCTTTGTATTCTCCCGGCAAGAGGCGTAATCCTTGACCTGGCTGGCCATTATTCAACGGATGCGTCATTTCAAACGTCATAAAAAATTCATCTTTTCCGCCTGGCATCACTCCCAGATCACCGTGTTGAATACCGTCATAGACACGGCCGACATATTCGCCGGTGAAAATATCAAAGGTCTCCAGCCCAGAGCATCGCGTCGTTCCTGCCCGCGCCCACTGCACCACGAGCCACTTTCCGAGCGGTGAAGCGCTCACCCAGTCAGGCTCGACGTTGCCATATTGCGGATCAGGTTTGCAGACCGTGGAGTATAATTCCGCCAAAGAAAGTTCGGCGCGCATCATTCCATCTGTCATATCCGAAGAAAAGATGACACTATCGCCATTCGCCATCGCAGCCATACCGGTGATCCATCGGCCATCGCGAGAAACTTCGTCAAACGACTGATTATTGCGAACACGGGAATACTGTTTAGGAAAAGTGTACAAGGGCGCGACATCGCCGACTTCGACATCCACGGATTGCAGTTCGATTTCCTTATTCTGATTAGAATCGTAAAAGATAAGCGTATGCGGCAATGTGGGATGCCATCGAGGGGCATTGATGTCGCGCAGGTCGAGCGGAAGTTTTTTGAGGGAATCCACTGCGCGCACAACGTACTCACCGTCTTCGATCAAGAGAACAAACGTTTCGTCCGGATCAAACGCCTGGAGCTGGGAATAGATATGCGTTCCAAATCCGGCCTTTGCGGAACGGTCAGTAATGCGGCGGAGCGTTGTTTTAAAGGGGAGTTCCAGCATCGGCTGGCCCAGTTCAGGAAGTGGCAATATGTTTGGCAGCAGTATTTGGCTCGGGTCTGAAACCCCAACGAATTTGGGTTCGGTGAGTTGGAGCTGAATTTTTGGCAGAGATGGTGTATCGGCTCCGCAGCCTAGGAGGAGGAGATTCACCGCAAGAGTCATGAGGAGCAGCATCAGCAGCTGAGCGCAGTTCATGCCGATCACCTAACCAGAAGAAGCCACCAAGGGGAAGAAAATTAAACACTGAGGCCCATAAATCAGAGAATCCCTGATCAACCATTCGGATTTTCCCCCATCAGTCACGTGTCAACGGTTCCCTCCCAGTCTTCAGGCTTTCGCACAATCTTTCCTTGCACTCAGGTCATTCCTCCAATAAGAATCACGCACTTATGAAAAAAACTACCTTCCGGATTTTCATCGTAATCGCACTGGGATGTTTTGTGAGCTGTGGAAATTCAACCTCCTCCGGAACAGAAGCCAGTGGCGTCAAACCCGTGGTACAGATTCCCTTTCAATTCGATGTCACCAACCAAGTTTTCAAAGGCACACTCACCGGAACAGCTGATTTGAACAATACCTACAGCGAGGTCGCCTTTGACCCAGATGGCGGGAGTCTGGCCGCCTACAATTGGAACTTTGGTGACGGTTCAACTTCCTCTGAAACTGAACCTCTCCATAGCTTCAGCACTCCAGGGGCCCATGTTGTCACCCTCACCGTTCAAGATAATGAAAATGAGACGTGCGACGCTGCAATGACCGTCGTGGTTACTTCAACCAACAACGATCCTCCGGCAGTGCGCATTCAAGCAAGCGGTTTGGTAACGCTCACTGGAGCTGATTACGGTATTAGTTTTATAGCCATGGCTGAAGACGCGGAGAGCGATCAACTCACATACCTCTGGAATTTTGGTGACGGCACAAGTGCCACCACACGAGTTGCCAACAAGACCTATTCCTCTGCCGGCGAATATCAACCTTCCGTCACCGTCACTGATAGCGCAGGCAACAGCTCCAGCGCACACGTCTGCGTCGTGGTCTTCCCCAGCGAGGAAGACAAAGACGGCAACACCACTGGGCCTGATGATTTTTTCACGATGTCGTGTGCCCCCAATCCTGGGTCATTTGTGCATGGCAGTGACACCACTGTGAATCTTACCCTCCCCTTGGGACCAGGAACACCAATCTCGTGGCAAATCATAAGCGGTGTCGCTGGCGCACCACTTCAAAGTTCTGCATGGACAGGAAATGATACGTTCTCGGTTCCCGCAGTAGAAGACTCTCCCCCTCGCATTGAATATTTTCCCGTGAGAGTCAGCGCTAGCAACCTCAACAATGCTGTAACAGAGGACTGTGATGTATTTGTATACCACTTCAATGGCGGTGGTGGTGGTGGAGCTCCTCCAAGGCGCGATATTGGGGAAAATGGCGATAAAGTCATTTACACCGTGGATACCTTGGCCACACGAGGGGAAACGCTGGACGTCAACATCCAAATGATCGATGCAAATGGAAACCCACTCCAAGGTGAATTTTCAGTGACCCTCGCACCGGGGAGTTCTCCTGATGATCCTGCGGCCCTTCATAGCGCTGCTTTTCTGAATTCGGCAGGCATCGCCAAATTTCCACTGCAAATGAGTTTACCAGCAGGCGCCGCCACGCTTTACGGAAGTTTCGGCGGCACCCGCACAACCTTAACCACGGTTTCAATTAGTCGGTAGGTCTTTCGTATCACTTCCTTTTCGTATCAGCCCCGATGATCACCCTTGCAGGCTTTACATCCCCCTTCCGGCGCTGCAGAGTTACTCCGGCGGCTCAACCGGAAGAACTGTTTTCTTCTTAAGCTTCTGCACTTTCCTGGAGAAATAAAGAATGAATGCACTTTGCGGGATTATCCGATTAGATGGACAGCCGGTTGATAAACCGCTCTTGAAACAAGTCTCTTTCACCAGCCCCAAATGGAAGCCAGATCATCACACCATTCTGGTAAAAGAAAATATCGGCCTTACGTGCACACAGCGTTTTATAACGCCTGAATGTTCGCAGAGCTGTATGCCGTATGAACATCCCGAAATACCGTGTCTCATCGTTGCAAGCGTCTATTTCACGAATCGTGAGGAACTGATTCAGGCGCTCGGGATTCATGCGCATCAGGCACTGATGATGGCAGACTGTGCACTTGCGCTTGAGGCCTATCTTAAATGGGGAAAAGATTGCGCCCGTTTTTTTCATGGTAAATACTTCATCGCCATTTGGGATAAGCGTGATCATATCTGGTTTTTTGCGGTGGATCGCGGCGCAAGCGTACCCTGTTTTTTTGCCTACAAAGAAGGTCGGTATTTCATTTTCGCCAACTACTTTAGTCCCTTTCGTATTTTATGTGATTCCATTTCCCTCAATCAAAATCTTTTCGCATGCTTTGCACTCGACACATTCTCGGAAACAGAAACTTGCTATCACGAAGTCAAAAAACTTCCTACCGCAGGATATGCACAGCTAAAGAATGGGATGTTATCGTCGGGGAAATATTGGTCGATTAAGGATGATCGAGAACCCGTGCGCCATGTAAAACGGGAAGATTATTATGCTCATTTTCGCGAAATATTTGAACACGCAGTGAAAAATTGTCTGCGCAGTAACTATCCCATTCACAGCCACATCAGCGGAGGGTTGGATTCTACGTCGGTGGCATGCATGGCAGCCAAACTCTTGGCCAACCAGCAGCGCGCCTTGCACGGATTTACCGCAATTTCCCGGAATCTAGACGGCCCCAGCTATCGATCAGGATGGCACTATCATGAACTGCCGCTCGTCCAGGAAGTGCTGCGGCATTACCCTAATATTCAACATACGGTGTATCAGACATCTCCCGAAACTGATCTTTTTGAAATTTTGAAAACCTTTTATCCGCAGATCGACCAACCCATTCGCAATATGCCTAATTTTGATTGGATAATCGCATCCTACGATCAAACTCTGGGGAATCAAGGCCGCACCTTACTAAGCGGTCAATGCGGAAACGGTTCCATTTCCTGGACGGGAGATGTGGGTTTTGTGCAGAAATCCCGACAATTATGCGCCATGTACAAGATTTGGCTCAAACCACACACCATCTATAATGATTATTACCATCAGCATCGCCATGATTTCATGACATCGACTTTTGCCCAATCCCATTTACGGCGGAAAATCTTGGCCACGTTTCATAGCCAGGATTTTATGCTGAGCGGACAACAACTCGCACCACTACAGAGTTCAGTTGCACCCATAGGTCTTTGGCACGGGGTAATCCCGTTAGATCCTACACGCGATGAAAACCTGATCAAATTTTGCCGCAATATTCCGCAATGGGTTTACAGAAAAGGGAGCGATATCCTGCAACGCCGATTGCTTGTTCGTGAAGGATTAGCGGGTTGTGTCCCTGAAGCGGTACGACACAACACCTATCGCGGCGAACAAGCCGCCGATTGGTATTTGCAGTACAATACACACCATTCCAAATGGCTTCATCAGCTAAAAGAATGGAAAGATTTGCCGATGGTATGGGATATTTATGAATACGATCAAATCATGGCGAAATGGGAAATATTGCCGCACATTGAGCAAGTAACCTCCTCGATTGTGCTTCATTATGGATGCAACTATTTACGCTGTTTCGGGCTTTGCAACTTTCTTTCGTATTTGGAAAAAACTTTAGAAACCATGCCTAAGAAGCCGTCATGCCTGCAGGCCCATAGCCGTCAGTTACGGCACCCGTAGGATTCAATTCAGTGGCACTGATCTGAAATATTTCAAGAACCGGAGCTAACCAAAACAACTTATCGGAATGAAAACCTTGCGGGGCTTCTTATTGTTTTTTATTATTCATAATCCTCTCTCTCCTGAAACATCTCGATGCACAGGTACATAAAAAAATGGGGGGGCAAGTACTTTTAGACAAAAACCTTATTTCTTCTCCAAGCACCACTTCACCCCGCCGCGGCAGGCAATGAAGAGAAAGACGAAACAGTAAACCACCGCCAGTTCGCCTTTGTTGATGGTCGGGAGAAATTCCGCGCCCGTTTGGAATTTCCAGTGAAATTGAAAGTAGGCAACGGCCATTTCGCCGCTCGCCAAAAATGCGGCCCAGCGGGTCCTGAGGCCGAGCGCCACCAGCAGCCCGCACGAAAGTTCAATGAGACCGCCAAACCACGCCTGTGACCACATTTCCGGGACATATTCCGTGAGAACGCCAAACATCTTCTGCACGCCGTGGAACGCGAAGAGAAGTCCGATGACGATGCGCATGAGTGCGTATGCGTGCTGTTCATATTTCGCGAGCTGGTTCATGTGGCCTCCTTGTAAGTTTGTCATCGCGAGGCCCGCCGCATGGTTGGCCCCGTGGCGATCTCCTGTATTTCATTCCTGTTTTGTTGGAAAGGGGGATGACATTTGTATTAACCTCACGCTTACATTTTCTCTTTCAGCTTCTGCGTTGTTTTGGAGAGATTTTTTTCTTCCGCCACAAGCTTTCGTCCGACTTTTTTGACATCTTCAGCCGGTGGAAGATTTTCAGGGTGAATATGGCTTCGTCCCAAGAGTTCTCGCACTTGAGAGAGATTTTTCGGAATTGCTGAGTTTTTCGCGCGCCTGCAAACGTTCGACTTCTGCCAAACGCTGTTCGATGATTTCCTGTTTTCGAGTTTGAACCGCAAAGTACGTTTGAGCAAAAGCAATTTCGTTTTTTCGCGGATCGCCGTTCTGGGCGATGAGGTAGCAGGCGTACCTCGTTAACATGATGTCATCGACATCTCGTTTAGTTCCTGAGCCAATATCAACCATCTTGTTGACGTCAACAAAATGGTCTTCATTCTTATTTTTTGAATTTTCACAAGCTTGCCTGGCCTTATTGACCACCAGAAGAAAATTTCGCCACTCGGTATAGCCCAACAACTTTTGCAAATCTCGCGCGTACCAAAATTCCGTGGATTCGTTTTGCTGCAGCACATTTTCAAAGGCATCATGACTCTCAAGGATCAATTCCTTTTTCATAAATATCCTCCTCACATAAGGGGTCAACATAAGGGGTCAAGTCTTGACTTTTCACTATTCCAGGTCACCTTGCCAACAGAATGTCCATCTTTTCGCAGAGCTCGGATGTGGCAAGTGGTGCTTGCTGCATGATCTTTGAGATCCGCGAGGGCGTGACACCAAAAGTTTTGCTGAGTTTTTTGTATCCGTACTTCAAATAATATCGATACAACGCGAGAGCTTGCGCACGTCTTTGCTGTCCCTGGCGATTCTGCGGCGATCGCAACTCTTCCCAACTGCATTCAAGAATATGGCAAAGTGCTTTTCTGAGATTCGACTCTGTAACGGGTTTTATCGATTCCGAAACATACTGAACTTCCTTATCCTCTAAATCCTTTACAAAGTTCCACTCGACCCAATCTTTAAAATTGTCGCTACTGAGAACGGATGGCCAGCGCCGGCTCGAGAGGCGCTTCTCCAACTCATCTGGAACACCCGCCAGAACAAACGCATGAAGTTTCTTTCGTGCCTGATTTTTTCGCTTTCCAAAAAAGCTGAGCAGCCGCGACGTTGTTACAATGTCGGCACCGCTCCCGGTCAAATAAGAACGGTGCGATGTCCACATATGCTTCTCTGGCTGTTCGACCAAGTTCGCCTTCACAGGATTGAGATGAATATAACGCAACAGCTCAACGAGATAGGCATCTTCTTCAACGAGGATGGATTTATATCGTCCGCGAAAGAGATGGCCATCTCGTGTTACGAGCCGATTGAAGCGCTGGGTGTACACATGATTTAAATGACGCATGACGCGGGAAAGATTCCCGAGCGGAGTCTCAAGGAGAAGATGATAGTGGTTGGGCATGAGGCTGAAGGCGTGAATGCGAACATTCCAAAGATGGATCACTTCTGCGAGACACTTGAGAAAAAGTTCGTAATGCTCTTTTTTTCGAAAAATAGCCTGACGCGCATTGCCACGATTCATAACGTGGTACACAGCACCTGGATATTCAATGCGGACAGGGCGGGCCATGATTCATGCTCATCATCTCTTAAAAGTGAAAAGTCAAGACTTGACCCCTTCCTTATAATCGGTGAGTTTATTGCGGGTCTCTTGCCCCATCATCCGTTGTTGAATCCATTTTTCACTGCGGCCATGCTTCTTCCAGGTTTCCCGGGCACGGTCGAGCGACTTGGCAGGGTCAGCCATTTCCTGCATGCGCTCATGGCCCACCTTGGCGAGCCATAATTTTATGGGCTCGGCTTTGGGGCTGGGAACAGATTGGATGAGTCGCAAAAGCGTTTCAGGATCAGCGACATCAGTTAAGTATTTTTTCCCATCGGCAGACTCTAACTTCAGTTGGTGACATTTGGTCACCGACTGGCTTCCTTCTTTTTTAAGGCGTTCTTTCAGCTTGTTCCAGTATTTTCTGGCAGTCTGATAATCAGACTGCTGAATCAGCGCCTGCATAATATCCACGACCGAAAAATACCACGTCTCGGTCTTTTCATCATACAAGCGACGGATGTTGAAGTTTTCAAAAATGGCCAGGTTGTTTTTCATATTTTTCACATCTTGCGGTTAGCGTTCACTTGTCAAGATGTGATGAGCATTATCGGGGATATGGGACTTATTTTCTCCATGAAGAAAACTGGCTGACGCCGATTGCCGCAACAACTACTCTTGCGATGCGCGCCATGTCGAAAAAATTGCTCTCGCGTTCCGCTTTTGAAACACCTTTTTCTGAATTTTCACGCACCGATTTTCCACACTCCCTTTTCCAAAAAGGCTTCTATTGTTTGCCGTGTGGCCTTGTTGATGAGATTCGAGT
>JACQOX010000025.1 GCA_016202335.1 Deltaproteobacteria bacterium | reverse complement strand
GTCGTAGCCGATGACGATGTGTTTACCGGTCTTTGCGAGTTTTGGATAAAGATCGCAAAACGCTTGAATGACGCGTTCGATGTTTTCCGGGGTGAAATCTTCGCCGACGATTGCCCGCCAGCCGTCGGTACCAAAGCTAATCTGGGACATAAAATCCTCCATTTGAGGCGGGACCCATAACCGACGGTCAATTTTTGGTCAAAGGCAACTTTTTTTTAAAAGCTGTCGATAAGTGAAATCGAGGTCTTGGTATGAGTCTTTATCTGGCGCCACATCAAACTTTTATTGGCATGCACCTGGGAAATCCGGCGGTGACATCTACGTGGCTTGGCTGCGGAGGCATTGCCTCTCTTGCATCGTCACATGCCGAAAATGGCTATCTCGCGCTTCATGGATTTCATCAACTTCCATTGCGGACATATCAAGGTCTCGATATTTTCGATGATGCACATCGATATATCCGTGGTTCGCATCGGCTTTTTGGCGAACAGCATTTTAAGGCGGCTGTTCGGCAACACCATTATTACTTCCACCATCAGCTGACTCCTCAGGCCAGGTGGTTTTTATTGAGGCATCACGGAAATGCTGCCTTTGTTCGCGAGTCGCTTGAGCTTGTTGATGCAAAACGATCAGGGATCATTTCACGCGATGAGTATGTTGACCTTCTCGACCATGCGGCAAAGCTTGATCGTGCTTTGGCCATGGTTTACTCGGGTCACGATGTTCTGGAAAAAGTTGTCTCTCTGAAATTTCAAAAACGTCAAGACGGGGTGAGTGTGGCCAAGGCATTTCTCTGGCTGGATATGCTTGAAGACCTCATCGAATTACCAGGGTTGTGGAATATCGCTTATGTGTCGAGATCAGAGCATCCAGGGCATCTTGATTTTCGCGTTTCATTTTTGCAGGGAGCGTCGAAACTCTACAGTGGCAGGGTTTTCCCTTTGAAGCTCGATCATCAGGCTGAACGACGCTATCTCAACATGTTGCATGGCGTGGCCATGGCCGTAGGTCGAAGTATGGGCTACGCCAATCTTCGCCATCATCTCTATGTCAATCTTTTCGATCAAGAGGACGATTTTTCCGACGACCCCAATCGCCTTATGGAAGCGGTGAACACGGTCGCAGAATGGACGAGATGTGTGGAATGGGGACACTTTATGCTGAGCGGCATCGTTCTTGAGGTCTCTCACCAGCGTTATCAAAAAGAAGGAAGACGCGTGATGGTATATTTTAATGCGGATCATCCCCAGCAGCTCGGTACCATTCTTCGCGCATAATATTCCTTGAAAATGTGAGTAAAGCAACTTTCTCGGAAACCTGCCGATAATAAACTATATGAGTGTTCTGCTCCCTCAGCTTTCAGTGCCCTCGCCATTGTCTCCGACGTTTCCAACAAGGGCATGGGAAATCCTGACCAACGCTTCTTATGACCAAGATGATCTTTCTGCGCGCATGGCACGACTCAGCCACGGAATGGATTCCCCCCAATATCGTGGTGCACGATATGAATTCGAGGTCTTGGCGACCCTTGTTCAAATACCTCACGTGACAAAGGTGTTTACCGTGAAACCCCAAAATCACAGAAATATCTTGGGGATGACTCCTGACTTTGGTGTGGAAACATCCGATGGAAAGACGTTTTTTGTGGAAGCGAAAGTCTGTCCTTTCAAGGGATTCCAGTTTCGGAATCATTTTCGAGAACCGTACAGTGCGGTTTTGCGGGCATCGCGGCAGCTTGCACGCTATCCGCACAGCAGCGGCAATCCTTTGAATCGCATTTATATGGGATTTTACCGCCATCCTTCAGTTCAAGAATTCTCTATCGAAGGTGCGCTTGCGTTGGCGTCAGAACATTTAAGCAGTTTGCCACGCGCCCTCGGCATCGATCTTGTGCACATCGATGTTTATGAAGATCCCACGTTCCAGAATGTATTGGGGTTCCGTGAAGTGCGGCCAGAAGGCGTTGAGAGCGTTTATGATTTTCGAAAGCGTTTTTACATGCTCAATTCCGAAGAGATGGCGTTAGAGGCCTTAGCAGTTGAACAGCAAGCCGCATCGCTGCAAGCATTCCTTGAGGGTTCGCCAGATCTTTCCCCGCCAGATCTTCCCCTGTCCCATGAGAGGGCGACGTCCGAACAAACGGCAGTCCCAGCGTGATATTCACCGCCTGATAGCCATACAAGAGCTTCATGGGGATGAGGCCTTGGTCGTGGTACATCGCTAATACTGCATCAAATGGAGAAGCCTGTGTTTGAAGCGAAAGGGGGGATGCTTCGAGCACGAGTCCGCGCGCAGAAGCTTCCCCCCTTTCGCGGCAGCCAAGTTGGGTTCGAAAGAATCCATCAGCAGGAAATGGCCCATCGCATTGAATCCCCTGGCTCTGAGCCGCTTTTATCGCCGGGATGATGATCTCCTGTTCTTCCTTCCCCAGGCTTCCGTTTTCTCCCGCATGGGGGTTGAGCCCCAACACGGCGATGCGCGGTGATGAAATGCCAAAAGAAGTTTTCAACGATGTCGAGAGCAATTGAAGCTGGGAGAGGATTTGCTCTTTCGAAAGCCGTGACGAAACCTGCTGAAGCGGCAGATGCGTGGTGGCGAGCGCCATACGCAACGACGTTGTCTCGGATGTGCCGAACATCATCATGACCTGCTTTGCCCCGGATTTTTCTTTGAGGTATTCCGTATGCCCCGTGAAAGACGGGCGAATCAGCTGCAGCCGGTGTTTGTTGACGGGTGCGGTGACGATGCCAGAAATTTTTTCGGTCATAGCATCTTCGATTGCGGCATCCAAAGAGGCGAGGGCGAGCTCAGCCGTGTGAAGGTCGTTCTTCGGAGTGACATGCAGATCGCCATAAATTTTGTAGCGTCGGCGTTCTTCGGGAGGAAGCAGGTTGAGAGCTTTGGCGATGACTTCAGGGCCAATGCCTTTGGGGTCGCCAAGTGTCATGCCAATCTGCTTCATCGAATATCCACAAACGCTTTTCGCCGCTGCTTGAGCAGATAGCCATTCAAAGCCTCTTGCACGCGTTCGTCGTAGGCAGCGCCGTAAACTTTATCGCGGACTTTTTCAAAGTGGTCCGACGGAGTTTCCTTGGAAGTCTGAAATTGATCTAAATGTTTTTGATAATAGTCGCGGAGATCCTGTTCACTCAACTTCACCTGCGGCCCGATGACTTGGTTGATGAATTTGAGCCGACGGATTTCGCGCTCCATCTGTTTTTTGTACTGCTCGTAGCTCACTCCTTGGCTGCGCAGACCAGCGATCAGCGTATCCAGGGGGATACGGTTTTGTGCCAAGACGTTGTTGATAGCGCGGGCCAGGTCATCCTCAGTGACTTCGATCTTTTCTTCTTTCAGGGCCTGGGAAAAAAGTCGGTCGTCGATGAGGTCTTGGAGCGTTTGCTTTCGCAGCTCCTCTTTATTTTCGGCCTTCTGCTTGATTGCAGCTACGGCGCTATTCAATTCTGACTGGGTGATGACGTCTTTATTCACCACCGCGACAATCTTATCGACGAGTTCTTTTCCGTAAGCATCGGTCACCATCGTGAAGCCCAGGATCAATACGAACCATTTCAAATATGTTTTATTCACTTTTAACCTCCCGAAGGACGTCTTCATAAATTTCTATACGCGATTTTTTTGCCAATGCATCGTACCAATGTGAAAAAGCATCCGCGCCTTTTTCTTCTTTGAGGTGCTTTTCAATTTGGGACCTGGCGTCGTCAAACGAAATTTCTTTGGCCTTTCGGACGTCGAGCAATTTGACGACCTGATAACCATGGTCGATGGCATTTACCGAACTGACCTGGCCCAGCCGCAATTGTTCCATCAGGAGGATAAAGTCATCGGGGACAGAGCGCTGATCGAACCATCCCAAATCGCCGCCCCGCAGGGTTGCATCCTGAGGCCCATAGGTATGCAAGATATCGCCGATGGGTTTATTCTGCAGGAGGTCCTGCTGAATACGGCGGAGGATTTCTTCAGAGGCTGATACCACGTGCAAGGCCCGGAATTGTCGTGGGATGATGAATTGCTGAGCGTTTTTTTGATAATAACGGCGCATTTCTTCTTCCGGAATTTGGATGAGAGGATACAATTCCTTCTCCAGCAGGCGCCAAATCAGAATCCGCCGTTCTTGTCGTTTTTTCCAAGAATCGAACGCTTGGTCCTGTTCAAACATGGTTTTCCGGACTTCTCCCAGGTCAACGCCTTGTGCGCGGAGTTTGGTTGCCAGTTCCTCGGGGGATAAGGTGATGTTTTGCCGGATTGCTTCTTGGACCAAAACTTCTTCCTGAATAAGTCGAGCGAGTACAAATGAAGGATAGCTCTGCGTTTTCTGCTGCGAGGTGAGCATCACAGAATCGAAGAGAGGCTGAGACAGGCTCATCTGCGAGGTGAGTTCTCCTATTTTAATGGAGACGCCACTCACCCTCGCGACGGTTTTTTGCGTCGGAGAACAGGACATCACCAAAAGAAGAGCAGCATAAAGCCATTTCATGAGGATTCCCCGCTAACACACGCATTGAGCGCCTTCAACAATTTCTCCGCCGAAGCAAAGGCGTCGTCCTGACCTTCCTTGTGCATGACGAGGCCGTCGGGCGGATGAATCTTGAAGCGATTCGGAGCACGCTGCATCAGAGAGAGGAGTTTTCCCGTTTGCACAGGAGTGGAGGGGTCGAGCTTGATCGACAGAAAGGTGCCGTCAAAAACGAGCTGTCGAATTTTCAACGCCCGGGCATCGATTTTGATGCTCATCAATCGGACAAGGTGATGTGCTTCAAACGGAAGCGCACCAAAGCGATCGAGGATCTCATGTTCCAATGCTTGAAGCTCTTCCTTGGTTTCGCGATTGGCGAGTCGTCGATAAAGCTCCATGCGCGTGCCTTCGTTCTCAACATATTCTGCGGGCAGGAAGGCCTTGACCTGCAGGTTGAGTTCGGGATCGATGTCCTCCTCCACCTCTTCTTTCCCAGACAGTTGGCGAATAGCTCGACCGAGGAGCTTGGTATAGAGTTCATAGCCGACGGTCGCGATGTGGCCGGATTGCTTACTTCCCAGGATATTTCCTGCCCCGCGAATTTCCAAATCGTGCATGGCGATCTGAAATCCGCTGCCGAGTTCAGTGAACCGCGTGAGGGTTGCCAGACGGCGTTTGGCGACGGCCGTGGTTTCGCCATCCGACGGCAACAGGAGATAAGCAAACGCTTGGACCGATGAACGGCCCACGCGGCCGCGCAGTTGGTAAAGTTCCGCGAGACCCATGGTGTCGGCGCGATTGATGATGATGGTGTTGGCGGCCGGAATGTCGAGCCCGGATTCAATGATGGTCGTCGAAAGCAGGACATCGAATTCTTTATTCACGAATCGGACCATGACGTCTTCGAGTTCACCTTCTTTCATCTGACCGTGCCCCACGATAATCCGTGCATCAGGGACGATCTGTGAAAGCGTTTCGTGCATGGACTTAATGGTTTGCACGCGATTGTGCACGAAGAAGATCTGACCGCCGCGTGCGAGTTCACTCTTGATGGCGTGTCGGATGACGCCTTTGTCGAATGGGGTGACGTGCGTGGCAATGGCGTGACGATTGGCCGGCGGCGTTTGAATCACGCTGATGTCGCGGATGCCGACGAGCGAAAAATTGAGCGTACGCGGGATGGGAGTTGCGGTGAGCGTTACCACATCCACATTGGCCTTGAGCTTTTTGATCCGTTCTTTGTGGAGGACGCCGAAACGCTGTTCTTCATCGACGATCAAGAGTCCCAAGTCCCGGAAGGAAACATCTTTGGAAAGCAGCCGATGCGTGCCGATGATGATGTCGACTTTGCCGGCTTTGACATTTTCCAAGATCCGCTTTTGTTCGGCTGCAGAGCGAAAGCGCGAGACCATGTCGACTGCGACCGGCGTGGAAGCGAAGCGCGTGCGGAAGGTCTGAAAATGCTGAAATGCCAAGACCGTGGTGGGCACCAGCACCGCGGCTTGTTTCCCCGCCGCAACAGCGCGAAAGGCAGCGCGCATGGCGACTTCGGTTTTTCCGTAGCCGACATCGCCGCAGATCAGGCGATCCATCGGCTGGTCTTTGTCCATGTCGCGCATGACGTCGTCGATGGCGGTCATCTGATCGCGTGTTTCGGTGTACGGAAACGCGGCTGAAAATTCTTCGTATTGTGTATCGGCCGGCGGGAAGGCGTAGCCGCCTTGAATTTCCCGCAGGGCGTAAAGTTTGAGCAGATCCTTGGCCATCAGCCGGATTTCTTTTTTGATGGCCTGCTTGGCTGACTGCCAACGTGTTCCGCCTAATTTATCGAGGATGGGCAGGCTCTCGCCAGCTCCGACGTAGCGCTGGATAAGGTTGATACGGTAGATCGGCAGGTACAGTTTATCCCCGCCAAAATATTCGAGGAGCAAATAATCCCCGGTCTCTTTGCCGATGGTCAGATGCTTCATGCCCAAAAATCGACCGATGCCGTGTTGATCGTGGACGATGAGATCGCCCTCGGCCATTTCGGAAATCGACGTGAAGGCTTCGCGCGGTGCTTCAGTTCTTCGGCGACGAAGATGTTTGGTGGCGAAGATCTCTTCGTCGGTGATGACGATGAGCTGTTCGTCAGGGAGTCGAAATCCCTTCGAGGCTTCGCCGAGCGCTAATAAGATCGAACGATGTTGAAGTTTATGCAGCTCATGGAGGGGGCCATCGAATTGACGCAGCGGAAGGTGATGTGGACGCAGCAAATCCGAAAGGCGAGTCCGCTGCACGTCACTCGATGCCAAGAGCACCACACGGGTGTTGTTCCCGAGCCACGTTTCAAGTCGCTGGATAAAGGGCACCAACATGTCTTCGCCGGTTTTGTGTCCGGCCATGAGCGCTGGAATATCGGTATTGCTTTCAAGATGAATATTGATGGCTTCCTGACGGAAGCTGTTCCATTCCAGGCAATTCCTGGTGTTCTTTTTTGTCTGCCATTCATCGTACGTCTGATACAGCGCTTCGATGGGAATGATCTTCTCAACGCTTTCGGTTGTCGAATACATTTCGGTGATCAACCCGATGAATTTTTTGGCGGCAGCCTCGAGCGTGGCCGGTGAATCGTCGATGATCACGACGTCATCCGGAAAATAATCGAGCAGTGTTGTAAGCTCGTCGTAGAAGGCCGGAAGAAATGTGTCCAGGCCTTCAAAGGCAATGCCTTCCCTCGCTTTTTCAAGGACGCTGCGGAGCAGATGACCCGGTGCTTTACTCTGCTCGGCAAATGCTCGCACCCGGGTGAGCATCTGATGACGCGTCTCTTTACCATAGATGAAATCGCGCACAGCGAGGATCGGCACGTTCTGGCGATCTTTGAGTGAACGTTGCGTATGTGGCGCAAAGTCACGCATACCGATGATTTTCTGTTCATCCCATTCGATGCGAACGGGGCTTTGAAGCGTTGGGGGCCAGACGTCGACCAGAGAACCGCGCCGCGCGAACGAGCCTTCGTCTTCGACGAGAGGGACTTCTTCGTAGCCCAGTTGAATCAACGTTTCGACGACCTCATCGCGGTCAGTCGTTTGGCCCCGGGTGAGCTCGCGCAGCGAGCCGGACACAAAGGACTTGGGAGGAAGTTTCCGCAGCAGGGCGGAAACAGGGGCTACCACCAGCAGGGGTTCTCCGCGCAGCAGGCGATAGAGCGTGTCGAGGCGATGGGCCCACGTTGTGGGTTCCGGCGAAAGCTGGGTGTACGGGGGAACATCGCTCGCGGAAAAAAGAGCGAGTCGCTTGGCCTCAGTTTCGCTCAGGAAAAGTCGCAGGTCCTCTTGGAGTGCAGCCGCCTCGTCCGCAGTTGCGGTGACAAAAAGAAGCGGTGCTTTGTCAAACCGCCCTAGCAGCTGTTCGACGAAGTAGCCCCTTGCCGCACCCTCCAAACCATTGATGGCAATGGGCTGATTGCGGAATTCCAGCGAAGCGATGATGTGAGCAATGGAAGTGGACATGAAAAAGGAGTCTCAAATTAAGGCGCGATGATCTTCTTTGCAAAGCCGAGGAATGCGTCGGCAGCTTGGGTGATTTTCTTTGAATTATTTTCTGAAAAGTCATCGGCGTAATCAGCATTTTCACGCATGCGTTTTGCAAGTTGAAAAATATCGATGAGGTCTTCAAAATTTTTTCCTGCATCATAATAAAGGTGAGCAATCCCAATGCGGAGACAGTGATGACTTTTTTCTCGGTAGCCTTTCGCATAAAGAAGTGCCCGCGCTGCATGAAACATAGAATAATACGCTTGAATGGTGGACCACTTCCAACGCTGATGTTGAAGACCATCTTTTGCTTCAGCGAGATCAGAAGCAGCGATCGTTAACTCCTTTTCCGTGAGCTTCGTGGCATCGCGAAAAACTTTGATGCCTCCCTTTCGAAGACACTCTTCAAATTGCTGTTCTATTGTTCCCATACGATGATCCCTTCTTTTATCTGTTTGAAGAAGACAGGTTCTCGATCTTTCAGTTCGAGCATTTCGCCTTCGTTTTTGAGAATCAGTTGTATGTGTTCAGCGAGTGCATGAGCATGGACTATTCGTTCCACCGTTATTTTATCAGAGGCAATGACAGCAAGATCAAAGTCGCTCGTCTCATCATTTGTGCCGTGAGCACGACTTCCAAAGAGAACGATTTTCGTTGCGATGGGTTTGAGTTCATCGATGATGGGCTGAAGTTCGAGCAGGTTGCTTGCTATTTTCAGAGGAAGCACCCAGGCTTGAGAAAATTTTATGGTGTTATGACAACGCCTTCCGCGTCGGACTCTTTCGATAATGCCGAATTCACTCAAACGAGTGAGGGCTTGGTGAACCGCAGCTCTTTTGGCGCCAGACACTTTCTCAGCAACGCGTTGATCGTCGATTTCTTCCCGTTGATGCATCAAGACGTTCAAAACTTGAAGTAAAGGGGTTGAAAAAATGAGGGTTTTTGTTGTTTCCATATAAACAGTATTATCCATATATATGGATTTACGTCAACCATCATTTTTTAACTGTGTTGTACTTCGAAGAGAAACTCT
>JACQOX010000021.1 GCA_016202335.1 Deltaproteobacteria bacterium | reverse complement strand
TCATGGTGCAGGAGCCGAGCGGGTAAAGCCCCATGTCCTTGGAATAATTGCGCTGACTGAGCCGTGTGAAATGCCGGGCCACATCGACTTCGGTCATTTCAGGAAGATTGGCGGAATTTTTGCGTGCCAGATTTTCCGGAAACGAAAATTCAGGAACGTCCAATTTGCCTAATCGAAACCCGCGACGTCCAGGGATGCTCTGTTCAAACAGAGTTCCTTCTTCGAGGGCTAAGGTGGTGGTGGAAGAGAGATGGGTCATAAAATGTTGCGAAGCTCCTGAACGAAGTGATCGATGTCTTCTTTTCTCTGAACTTCCGTGCAGCAGACGAGGAGAGCGTTGGCGAGGTTCGGAGAGAAGCGACTGAGGTCGATGCCGGCATGAATGTTACGTTTGCGAAGCTGCTTCAGAATTTCATGCGCCGGTTTTGGGAACTCAAGGACGCATTCATTAAAGACCGGTGCGGCAAAGTGGCGTTTGACACCGGGCAGAGAGGTCAATTGAGAAATCGCGTATTGCGTCTTCGCAGCATTGAACATCGCTAATTCGCGAAGGCCTTCTTTGCCGAGCATCGAAAGATGGATGGCTGATGTTGTGGCGCAGTGGGCCTGGTTGGTGCAGATGTTGGACGTGGCCTTTTCCCGGCGGATGTGTTGCTCGCGCGTGGACAGGGTCAGCACGTAGCTTCGTCGGCCATCGGCGTCCACGGTTTCACCGCAGACGCGACCAGGCATCTGGCGCAGATATTTTTCGCGCGTGGTAAAAATGCCTAAGCCGGGTCCGCCAAACGTCATGGGGATGCCAAACGAAAGGCCTTCGCCGACCGCGATGTCAGCGCCAAAATCGCCCGGTGGCTTGAGGAGTCCAAGGCTCACCGGTTCTGGGGTCGCCGTGATGAGTAGGCCCTGCACGCCATGGACGTCATCGGCGAGCGTTTGGAAATCTTCGACGATGCCAAAGAAGTTGGGGTACTGAACGCAGACCGCAGCGAGATCGTCGTTCAAATAAGATTTCAATGCTGCGCGATCCAAACATCCGTTTTGGTTCGGAAGCGTGACCAAGTTGACAAGAGATTTCGGCAAAAGAGTTTTCAGCACTTCGCGATACTCGGGGTGAATCGCATCGCAGATCACTACGGTCTTGCGCTTGGAATTGATGCGCAGGGCCATGAGCACCGCTTCGGCGAGCGCTGTCGATCCGTCGTAAAGCGACGCGTTCGAAATCTCCATGTTGAAGATGCGGCACATGAGCGTCTGGTATTCGAACGTGGCTTGCAACGTGCCCTGCGCGATTTCTGGTTGATACGGCGTGTAGGGCGTTAAGAATTCGCTGCGCATGGAAAGTTCAGTGACCGCGGCGGGGATGAGGTGCTGATAGGCGCCGCCGCCAAGGAAACTCAACCAGCCTTCGCCGCACTCATTTTTTTGCGCGAGTGTTTTGAGATGACGAGTAAGCTCTGGCTCGGACATGGCTTCAGGGATATTCAATTCCTTGGAAAGCCTGAGTTCCGCGGGAATATGGGCAAAGAGGTCATCGACGTGTTTTTTGCCGATGACATCGAGCATGGATTGTATGTCTTCAGGGGTGTGGGGGAGATATGCCATTGCTAGTTTGATTCTTCCTTTAAAAATTTTTCATAGCTGCGATGGTCCATCAGCGATTCCAGTTCCGAAGGATTGCTGAGGCGTATTTTGATCATCCAGCCTTCGCCGTAACAGTCTTCGTTGACGCGTTCGGGAGAGGTGTTCAGGGTATCATTGATTTCCACGACGGTTCCGGTGAGCGGAGCATAGCAGTCAGATACGGCTTTTACCGATTCCAGAACTCCAAATGTTCCTTCACGCGTAACGGTTTCCCCTTCCTTGGGGAGCTCGACGTAGACGATATCACCGAGCGCGTGTTGCGCATGGTCAGTGACGCCGATGGTGGCAATTTCGCCATCGATACGGACCCATTCATGTTCTTTGGTGTAGCGAAGATTATCCGGGGTATCCATGTAAGTTCTCCCAATTATTTTTGAGGTTGATAAAAAGGTGTTTTGACTGCGACTGCTTCGCGGAGCCTGCCCCGTATGTCAATTGAAAATCTGCTGCCCACCGTGGAAAGCTCGGTCGGGACAAAGCCAAGCCCGATCGATTTTTCAAGCGAGGGCGACATGGTGCCGCTGGTGACAAAGCCCACGGATTTTCCATCGGCCACGATGGGATATCCTTGGCGCGGAATGCCGGCGTCGATGAGTTCGAACCCAACGAGTTTTCGGGTGAAGCCTTGAGCGCGAATTTTGAGCAGCGAAGATTTGCCGATAAAGTCGGCATCGCGATCGAGCTTCACCACCCAGGAAAGTCCGGCCTCGAGCGGATTGATTTCGTCGGTGATTTCATGGCCGTAGAGGGAATAGGCCATCTCCAAACGAAGCGTGTCGCGTGCGCCGAGGCCAATAGGGGCAATTCCATACGCAGCGCCTTTTTTGAGAAGCGTTTCCCAGATTGTCGTCGCTTGATCCGGAGCGCAAAAAATCTCACACCCTGGTTCACCCGTGTATCCGGTGCGCGCCACCATGCAGCCTGGTTGACCGGCGACGGGAGCATCGCAAAAACCAAAGGAGGGAAGGGTGGAGAGGCGAACGTCGCTCGTGAGCGAAAGAATCATTTCCGCTTTTGGTCCTTGCAGGGCGATCAAGGCGTAGTTGTCGCTGGCGTCGATGACATCAGCGCCGGGAAAGGCATGGCTCTTCACCCACGCGACGTCTTTGTCGCGATTTGAAGCATTGACGACAATGATGAAATGTTCCGCATGAAGGCGATACACGATGATGTCGTCGATGACCGTTCCACGTTCATTGCAGAGGATCGAATACTGGGCGTGGTTGTCGGTGAGTTTCGTTGGATCGTTGACCGTGAGTTTTTGCACGAGTTCTAGTGCGCGCGGGCCGGTGATGACGATTTGGCCCATGTGCGAGACGTCGAACAGCCCGGCATGGCTTCTTACCGCCCGGTGTTCGTCGATGACGCCTTTGTATTGGATCGGCATTTCCCAACCCGCGAAGTCGACGATTTTGGCGCCTAAATTTTTATGGGATTCATAGAGGGGGGTGCGTCTGGTCATGAGTTCTCCGATCGATGTTTTGCGGCTTCGACGACATTCCCAAGTAACATGGCGATGGTCATGGGACCAACGCCGCCAGGGACAGGGGTGATCGCACTCGCCCGTTTGGAGGCTGGGTCGAATTCGATGTCGCCCACGAGTTTTCCCGAGGGCAGGCGATTGATGCCAATGTCGATGACCACGGCGTTCTTTTTAATCCAATTTCCTTGAATAAGCCCGGGGCGGCCAACGGCTGAAATCACAAGGTCGGCCTGCTGAATATGGCCTTCAAGGTATTTGGTTCGGGAATGAC
>JACQOX010000023.1 GCA_016202335.1 Deltaproteobacteria bacterium | reverse complement strand
TCGCTGGGACTTCAATACGGCGTCCCGCTCGATGAATACGTTGACTGCTTTACCTTCACCCGCTTTGAACCACAGGGAACCGTCGATCATCCGAACATCAAGATGGCCACGTCGGTCATCGATTACGTCTTCCGCGTGCTGGGCATGGAATACTTGGGGCGCACGGACTTCGTGCAGGTAAAGCCCACCAAAGATGACGACGTGAAGATGCAGCTCCAAACGCGCGCTAAACCAGAAGCAACGGAAGAGACGTCGCCGGTTGCCATGGATAAATCAGCCTCGGGCGTGGTCATTCCGCTGGCAACCGCGAAGAAGCAAGCAACAGGTGTCAATCAACACTTCCAGAATATGATGAAGGACGCTCCGTTCTGCGATGTCTGTGGACACGTCACGGTCAGAAATGGGGCTTGTTATAAATGCACTAACTGTGGAAACTCCATGGGATGCTCATAGGCGTGTTTGCAAAATCGGCGATCTGCGGCGTTAGACCTCATTCGCGATCCTCACGTACTTATCATGTACGCTCCGGTCGCTCATTTCGGGCCTGCCTTGCATCTCATCCGATTTAGCAAACACGAAACAAGAAGAGGAAACATTATGGAAAAACATCGCATCGTCACCAAACCCAAAGTGTATCTCGTCGGCCGACAGGTCGTCGATCAAGAAGCCATGAACGCCTTTCTCGCCGATGAAGGCATGACGTTTACGACCGACTCGAGCGTCCCGGCCGAAGTCTTGGCCGAAACCGCGGGCCGCGTCTGCTACATGTCATTCGGCAAGGGCCGCAAAACGAATCAAGATTATCTCGACCGGATCATCTCCAGCAAACACGGATCTGTCCTGGAACACACGATCTGGAACTTCCTGTTCACCAACATCTCACGCTCGGTCACTCATGAATTGATTCGCCACCGTGCGGGATTTGGATATTCGCAGCTCAGTCAGAGATACGTCGATGAATCGGACGCGAAATACTGCATGCCGCCGCTCATCCGCGAAACGCCGGCGCTGCACGACCAATGGACCAAAGCCGTAACGGCAGCGCAGCAAGCTTACGAAGACTTGGCCGCATCGCTCGAAAACGTGGTGGCGGAAAAACATCCGGAACTCGCGGGCACGGATCGACGCAAACTCGTACGGCAGACCGCGCGGTCTTTATTGCCCAACGCCTGTGAAACCAAAATTTTTGTGACGGCCAACGGTCGCGCGCTTCGACACTTCGTGGAACTGCGCGGCTCAAGCCACGCTGACGCGGAAATTCGCGAATTGGCCGTGGACGTCGCCAAGATCATGCAACACGAAGCCCCCAACGTGTTCCATGACGTGGCAGTCATTCAAGAAAATGGCATTGAAATCGTGCAGATCGAATATTCCAAAGTCTAGCTGACTGGGGTGGCGAATCCTCGCACCGGCTCCTACGCTCCTGCATAATCAACCTCTAAATGGCAAAACAGCCCATTTTAAGCTGGCACTGATTTTGCTCTCTATCCCACAAAAGGGAAGAGGAGTGTCTATGAAAAGAACATGGAACCTTGGTCTCATCATCTTCTGTGCCTGCTGCATCTTTAATAACGCCTGGGCAGCGCGAGGAGCAGATCCTTTTGCACCGGAGTCAGTGCCGACGCCTCCATCGTCACCCGCATCGGCAATCGCTGCGGGAAACGTATCAGCGACTGCCACTCTTCCCACAGACGCTTCCGCCTATCGATTGAGTTACACCAGCACCGAAACAGGAGAAGTCCTCGTCGTTTCGTTTACGGCAGGGAACGATGCCATTCTCTCTGATCCGGATTTGTATCTCCCGCCTGGAACTGTTTCCTGGCCCGTCCTGTCTCGCATGTCCACAACCGGACATCGGATTTACTTCTTGCTGACCTTTCAAAGCGGTGAACTCATTAACATCGTTGAAAATCCCGGAACGTCATTTCCCTTTCAACTTATCGTCACCTCTTCCGATCGCATCGGACCGCTGCCGCCGACAAGACTGAGAACGCCATTCCTCAATGCCGCCACTGCCAATGCCGCACCGCTGTGGATGGCACTTGGGCAGCCTGATCCGGAAGATTCTGCACCCTCGACGGCAGCAGTAACGCCCGAGGCATCGGTGGCCACCACCTCAACGACAAACGACCATGTCACAACGACTACCGTCGATCCCCTATCAACCCGTGTCGTCTTTACCGACGTTTCTGGTGGAATCTCACAAGTGGAATTGCTTCAGCAAATGAACAATCGAAATATTCAGCTGCTGGTGCAAGAAAATGATCGGCTGAAAAACGAAATCACCGAACTTCGCGCTGGCCAAAATAGCGGCGGTTGCAGCCTTTCGCCACATTCACCTGCTTCTTCCACTTCAGGTGTAATGCTATGTGCGGGGATTTTGGGGCTGCTGTGGTTCAGGATGAAGCGCTGCTCTTCTTAAAACTCGCCATCGACGTCGACGACTCCCAAAAATCGACGCGGACCACGGGATAACCCAACCCTTCGGTCTGCTCAAAAATCATCCGCGCCAGGTTTTCAGCCGTGGGCGGAACAGGAATAATCTTCAACTTCTCGCCTTTTTCTTCCAAAAGCGTTCGAATCGGATCATTTTCCGCCAAAATCATGGTGTGATCAAAGTTTTCTTCGATCCAATGGCCTATCGTTTGCTTGAGTTCATCAAAATGCACGACCATGCCACGATGGTCGAGCTGGGGGTATTCCAGCACAATCGTCGCATTCCCCGAATGCCCGTGCAGGTGGCGACACTTGCTGTGGTCACCGACGAGCCGATGACCGTAACAGAACGAAAAGGTTTTGGAGATGGAGTACATTATTTTCTCATAATTATCTGGACGATAGAAAGGAAACAGAATAATATGCGATTGTAATCGCAAATTATCCATTTTCTTTAATTTAATAATATATTTCAGATGGTTACAAATTCGCCCATCCTCGAACTGCAGAACCCATGGTGGAAAAACGCCTTGGCCATTGACCAGGATCAGCACCTGCTGGCTATTTCAAACAAATCCTATCGATTTGAACCCACCTTTGTCCACCGCGTCGATTTAGAAGCGGGAGACATTTTCGTCCTCCGCGGTCCACGACAAGTTGGAAAAACGACCGCCGTAAAACTACTCATCCAAAAACTCTTACGGCAGAGCGTCATCCCTCAAAACATCTTTTACCTGAGCTGTGAATCCATCGCCACGTTTCAAGAACTCCAGGAAATCCTTTCCGCATATCTCCTGAAGCATAAAGGGCACACGTTTATTTTTTTAGACGAAATTTCCTTTGTCTCCGAGTGGCAACGCGCCATTCTCGCTCTGGCCAACATGGGGCTTACACAAAACTCGTCGCTGCTGTTAACCGGTTCGAACGCTCGCGACCTTAAAATCAGCAGCGAGCGTTTGCCGGGAAGGCGCGGGCATGGAAAAGACCTCCATCTCTTCCCGCTTTCCATTCCTGAAATGCAACAACTGCCATGTTTTCAAAATCTTTCATTTGCATCCATGCTCAATCTTTATGAACGCATTGGTGGCTTCCCCCGCGCCATCGCAGATTATGTCAATGTCGGCCTGGTCACCGATGAAACCTACGAAATTTACCGCAATTGGATCATTGGAGATGCTGAGCGCTTTAGCCTTCGACAAGAAACGCTGCGCACCATTCTTTATCGTATCGCAGTCACTCGTGGCACCCAAATCACGTGGCCAAAGTTGATTGAAAACTCGCCTGTGCGAAGTCATGAAACAGCGCTCGAATACGTGGAACACCTGCAAGACGCCTTCCTCTGCAAAGTGTTACATTGCTATGACCCCGATAATCACGGGCCTGTTTTCCAAAAAGCACGGAAACTCTATTTTATTGACCCGATCCTCTATCCTCTCGCTTTGTGTTGGCAGATGGGAATCGTCAACATTTCACGCTGGTTCGAAACCCTGCTCCAAAAAAATGACGAGCGCGGCACCATCTTCGAAAGTATCGCCATCAATCATGTCGCTCGTTTGTTGCCTGAAGTTTACTATTGGTACTCATCAAAGCTCAAAAAAGAAGTAGACCTCATCGTTCGGCACCAAAATCAGTTGAGCCTTTATGAAGTGAAGCTCACATTTCCAAGTCGACCTCTTCACGCCTTAAATCATCCCGTTGAAGTCATCACCCCGGAGCAGCTT
>JACQOX010000022.1 GCA_016202335.1 Deltaproteobacteria bacterium | reverse complement strand
CGGCTGGAGGCTGATGAAATTCTACTTCATGATCGGCCTTCCGACGGAGACTGACGAGGATGTTTCAGCAATTGCCCAGCTCGGGCAAAAGGTCTTAACGGAGGGGCTCCGTCAGAATAGAAAGGCCGAGATCAATCTGGGGGTCTCCGCGTTTGTCCCAAAACCGTTCACCCCGTTTCAGTGGGAACCGCAAAACTCGCTTGCGGAGACGCACCAAAAACTGAATCGGCTCCGCTCCCAAATCCGCACCCGACGTCTTCACTTGAAACCCCACAAGCCCGAAACGACCTATCTGGAAGGAATCTTTGCGCGCGGCGATCGGCCTCTTGCCAAGCTGATCGTTCGAGCCTGGGAGAAGGGATGCCGTTTTGACGAGTGGGATGAGGGTTTGAAGTTTCACTTATGGAGAGAGGCCTGGGAGGAGTGCGGGATCGATCCGCATTTTTATGTGGAGAGGCGGCGCGGACGCGAGGAGCGGCTGCCGTGGGATCATCTCTTTATCGATATGAAAAAGGAGTGGCTTTGGGAGGAGTATGAGGCGTCGGTCCAGGCCGCTTTTGTGGATGATTGTTCCACGGGTAAGTGCTCGGTCTGTGGGGTCTGTGACTATAAGGAGGTCCGAAACCGGGCCTACGAATTACCTCGCTACGATGCAGCCGGAAAATTGGAGAAGAGGAAAACGACGACGGAGGTGAGGGCTTATATCCCCCCCGTTCCCCCCGTTAGTCTAAGGGGGGGCCAGGGGGAGATACACCCAGGCTTCAGCTATCAGTGCACCTACACCAAATCCGGGCCTGCCTCACTATTAAGCCATCTGGAATTTGTTGATCATATCCGTCGGGCCGCCGCCCGAGCGGAGCTCCCGGTAAAATTTTCTCAAGGGTTTCATCCGCAACCCCGAATCTCCTTCGGCAACGCCTCTCCTGTTGGCTGCGAGGTCAGCGACTCGTTCACAATCCATCTCTTGAGATCGGTCAAGCCAGAGGATCTCTACCAACATTTTAACCAGACCCTGCCGGATGGAATCCGACTCCTCGCTCCTCCTGTCTTGATCAGTCCCCCCTAAATGAGTTAAGAGGGAAACATGGCACTCGAGGCGCGAGAATCGCTACGGCAACAGCTGATTGATGAGACACCCTCCTGGTACAATCCGTACCTTCATCTGATGATCCCCACCCTGTTTGGACTCGGGATCATCCTCGTCGGGGCCGTTTATTTGGAAAATGTGTCCTGGTGGGAATATCTGGCAATCCCGATCACTTATTTCTTATCAAACCTTATCGAGTGGTCGACCCATCGGCAGTTTCTCCATCGGAGGAGTCGCCTCGCACCGGTCCTTTATGAGCAACATACCCCCCGCCACCACCGTCTCTATGTGACGGACGATATGTCAATGAGGGACCGGCGGGAATTCCGACTCACGTTGATACCGGCATACGGCATCATGCTGATCTTTATTACCTCGTCACCGGTCACCCTCTTTTTGTGGTTCTTCGTCAGCCCGAATGTCGCCCTCTTTTATGCCGGAACCACGATGGCGTACGTCGTTGGATATGAATGGCTGCATCTCTCCTATCATCTCCCCCAGAACCATCCGGTCGGAAGGCTCAAGGTGATCCAGCGACTCAAACGGCACCATGCGATCCATCATGACCCTCAACTGATGCAGCAGTGGAATCTTAACGTCACTGTCCCAATCTGGGATTGGATCCTCGGAACCTACAAGGTCAGACAAGGTTAGAAATCCTCCTTGCAGAAACCTCGGCAGGCGGTTAAACCATCCGGGTGCGCAATGAATTAATCATCAATGTCTCCCCCACCGAGAGCCGGATTGCCCTCCTGCAGGGCGGTGCCATCGCGGAATTGATCGTGGAGCGGGATCAAGAGGCGCGCTACTCCGGCAACGTCTATAAAGGGAAGATCGTTCGGGTGTTGCCGGGGATGCAGGCCGCCTTTGCGGAGATCGGTCTGGAACGGACGGCCTTTCTTTACGTCGCCGATATCGCCCCGGAGATGGCCGATGAAGAGCTGATGGTCGAGGAAGAAGAGATGCCTTCAGCACGCCCCCGCCTTGACCGTCGTCACTCCAGGGAAATTCCCCAGATCCAGGATCTGGTCCGGGAGGGGCAGGAGATTCTCGTGCAGGTGGCGCGCGATCCGATTGGCACGAAGGGGGCGCGGCTCACCAGTCATATCAGTCTGCCCGGACGGTTCCTCGTCTATATGCCGACGGTCCATCACCTCGGGGTTTCCCGACGGATCGGGGATGATCGCGAACGGGCGAGGCTCAAGGCGATTCTCGATAAAGCGGCACCGCGCGACATGGGGGGGTTCGTTGCTAGGACGATGAGCGAGGGGGCCAGCGAACGGGAACTCAAGCAGGATATGGATTATCTGATCAAGCTCTGGAACGACATCCGGCTCGCTGCGGAAAATAAGCGGGCCCCCTCACTCGTCCATCAGGAGCTCGGCGTCGTGCTTCGTTCCGTACGCGATCTCTTTTCCCCCGACATCGATCATGTCGTCATCGACTCGCCGGAGGAGAAACAAAAGGTGGAGGACTTCATCGGCTCCTTCTCCCCCCAGGCCCGGCATGTCGTGGAATTCTACGACGGTTCGGAACCGATTTTCGACGCCTATGGGATCGAAATCGAGATCGCCCGTGCCTTGGGTAAGAAGGTTTGGCTCAAGTCGGGCGGTTATATCATCCTTGATCAAACCGAGGCGCTGACGGTGATTGACGTCAATACGGGGAAGTTTGTCGGCAAAACCAACCTGGAAGACACGATCCTCAAGACCAATCTCGAGGCAGTCAAAGAAATCGTTTATCAACTGCGGCTCCGCAACATTGGCGGGATCATCATCCTTGATTTCATCGACATGGAGCGCGAAGCCAACCAGACCAAAGTTTATAACGTCCTCAAAGAAGCGCTGCGCGCCGACCGTGCGCGAACCACGATCACCAAAATTTCTGAATTGGGACTCGTGGAGATGACGCGCAAGCGGACGCGCGACGATCTGCGCCGTCAACTGACCAACCCTTGTCCCTATTGCGAAGGGAAGGGCTATCTCAAAAGTCCGACCACGCTTTGTTACGACATTTTTCGTGAAATAATGCGTGAGTCAGAAAATATCCGCGAACCTCAAATTGTGGTGTCATGCCATCCGTCGGTGGCAGATCTGCTTTACGATGAAGAACGTCCGCATTTGGAAGAAATTGAACATCGCTTGGGTCGAAGGATTTCTATCAAAGGTGTGGCGGAATACCACCTCGAGCAGTTTGACGTTTCTGGAAAGTGATCAGCCGAAGTCCGTTGGGCTGTCGTCATACGAGCTTTCCGAACCAGAAGTCTCGGAGCCCTCGTCTGCCCAGGCCGGTGCGATGGCGACCGCCAGGAAGAGAGTGATGATGCCAAGGACCGTGATCAGTTTCACTTTGCTCATATGCACCTCTCATCCTTATTATCGGCAGATTTTTGAAAGTGTTGCTGCCGAGGCTACAGTATTTTACTCTGCAACTTCGCTGCCAACGGTGTTTCCGGTCGATGGATTTGCAAGAGATTGATATTTAAGTGATTTTATAAGGCCCTTCCTCAGGTTAAAAAACAGCGAGGGGACAGAAATCTCCAGTTGACGAAGGGTTCCGGATTAGGCTACAGGCACACCACTTTTTGGATAGGTTTTGGAAAGAAGAGGAATGAATATGTACGCAATTATTGCTACCGGTGGAAAACAGTACAAAGTAACGGAAGGCACCAAGCTTTCAGTTGAAAAGCTCCCAGGTGAAAAAGGCGCCACGGTCGAGATCGATCAGGTGTTGCTCGTCGGGGGAGAAGGTTCACTGAAGATCGGAACGCCGATGGTGGGTGGTGCGAAGATCACGGCCACGATCATTCGCCAGGGCAAGGATGCCAAGGTCCTCATCTTCAAAAAGAAGAAGCGCAAAGGCTATCGCAAGATGCAGGGGCATCGGCAACAGTTTACGGAACTCCACATCACTAAAATCGCAGGGTAAGTAGAGGTATACAATGGCACACAAAAAATCTGCAGGTTCAGCTAAGAACGGTCGCGACAGTCAGGGCCAACGGCGCGGGGTAAAGCGCTTCGGTGGTCAGTGGGTGAAGGCCGGTAACATTTTGGTTCGCCAATGCGGAACGCAGGTTCATCCGGGCACCAATGTCGGTGCAGGAAAAGACTGGACGCTCTTCGCAAAGGCGGATGGGATCGTGAAATTTGAATGGGGCAAGAACAATCGCAAATACGTGAGCATTGTTCCGCAAGCTGCTCCCCAAGCCTAAGATGATCAAAAGCATGTTGAGAAAAGACCCTCGATCAACGAGGGTCTTTTTGTTTAAGGAATGAAAGAATGAAATTCATAGATGAAGCGACAATTGAAGTCATTGCCGGCGACGGTGGTCGTGGTTGTGTCGGGTTCCGACGGGAAAAATACGTTCCCCGCGGTGGGCCTGACGGCGGCGATGGCGGGCGCGGCGGACACGTGATCTTTTGCACCGACGAAGGCCTCACCACGCTCATGGACATTCGCTATCGCCGAAAAATCGAAGTCAAGCATGGCGGCCACGGCAAGGGCAAGCAGATGAACGGTCGGAGCTCGGACGACATCATCGTGCGCGTTCCGGTGGGAACCGTGGTTTCGGATGCCGATACCGATGAAATTTTGGCAGACCTTGATCGTTTTCCGCAGGAATGGATTGCAGCCAAAGGTGGTCGCGGAGGACTGGGCAATATGCACTTTGCCACGTCCGTCAACCAAGCGCCGCGCAAGGCTCAGCCTGGAGAGCCAGGAGAAAAACGCCACCTTCGTCTGGAACTCAAACTGTTGGCAGACGTTGGCATCATCGGACTTCCGAACGCCGGCAAGTCGACCTTGATATCTACGGTGTCCAATTCGCGGCCAAAAATTGCCGACTATCCTTTTACGACCAAGGTTCCAAATCTCGGCGTCGTTGCTCTGTCTGACGGCAAAAGCTGCGTCATGGCCGACATCCCGGGACTCATCGAAGGCGCGAGTGGAGGTGCTGGGCTCGGGCTGCAATTTCTGCGGCACATCGAACGCACACGATTGCTCGTGCATCTCATCGATCCCATTGATCCGGCGAGTCCAGATCCTGTGCAGAGTTATGACGTGATTCGCCATGAGCTCGGTGCCTATAATCACGCACTTCTGGAAAAGCCCGAGATCATCTGTCTCACCAAAATGGATATCCCAGAAGCGCACGAGCAAGCTGTGCGCTTGAAAAAGAAATTCGCGAAAAAAACCTCTTCGCCGGTGCTGCAAATTTCTGCGGCCACGCGAAAAGGGATCAAAGAACTTTTGCATGCTATTGAAATAAAGTATGTTCCTGTGACCGAGAAAGGGCGTTCGTTATGACGAAAGCAGGATCCCAAGAAAAGGCGCTGACCGCAAAACAAGTGGCGAAGCTCATCGCCAAGGCGGCCTCTGACACCAAGGCCATTGACATCGTGGTCCTGGATCTTGGAAAAGTGACCAGTTTCACGGATTATTTTGTGATCTGCAGTGGTGCCTCGGATCGTCAAGTTCAGGCGATCGTAAATGCCATTGAAGACGCGCTCAAGGACAAGGGCCGGCGACCGCTGAGTATCGAAGGCCAGGGAACAGGCCACTGGACTCTTGTTGATTATGGTGAAGTGGTGGCCCATGTCTTTCACCAGACCGAGCGCGAATACTATCAAATCGAACGGTTGTGGAATGATGCTCCGCGCGTGAATTTCCCAGGGATAACGGATTAATGATGCGACCAAAACCATTAGTGCTGGTCATCCTCGACGGTTGGGGGTGGCGCGAAGAAAAACACGGCAATGCGGTCCTGCAGGCCCAGACGCCAACATGGAATGCTCTGTGGGCATCCTATCCCAAGACCTTTCTCCGCACTTCCAGTGAAAATGTTGGTTTGCCGCCGAAGACGATCGGCAATTCCGAAGTTGGTCACTTGAACATCGGTGCCGGCCGAATCGTCCGCCAGGACTTGAGTCTCATCAATCACACCATTGAAACCGGTGCATTCTTTTCGAATCCCGTGCTGCTTTCTTGCATGCGCGCAGTGAAACAGAAAAAAACGAAACTGCATCTGATCGGCCTGTGTTCAGACGTCGGCGTGCATGCGCACCTGAATCACCTCGAAGCCCTGCTCAAACTCAGCAAGCAAGAAGAATTGCCGAGCGTCTGCATCCACGCGATCACCGACGGCCGCGATTCGTCGCCGACCGCGGGCAAGGGCTATCTCGAGCGCGTGGAGGCCATGGCCCAGCAGTCAGGCAATGCCCGCATTGCCACCGTCATCGGCCGCTACCTGGCCATGGACCGCGACAAGCGCTGGGAGCGCACCGAAAAGGCCTGGCGAATGATGGTGAAAGGTGAGGGGCAGCAGGCGAAGTCTGCTCCAGACGTTGCTGCGGCTTCTTACGCTGCGGGCATCACCGATGAATTCATTCCTCCCACGGTATTGGATTCAAACGGTTTGATCGCTGATGGCGATGCGGTCATCTTCTTCAATTTTCGCGCCGACCGCGCACGACAACTGACGCGGGTGTTGGCTTTGGATGATTTCGATGGCTTTGAGCGCCGAAATCGCCCGAAACTCTCCCATTACGTGTGCATGACGGAATACGATGAAACCTTTGGCCTGCCGATTGCTTTTGAAAGCGAAGTGCTGAAAAACCTCTTGGGCCAGGTGTTGGCGGATCACGGGCTCAAGCAACTGCGCATCGCGGAAACAGAAAAATACGCTCATGTGACGTATTTTTTTAACGGTGGGGAAGAGCGGGCGTTTGACGGTGAGGATCGCTGTCTTATTCAAAGCCCCCGCGATGTGGCGACGTATGACCTGAAGCCTGAGATGAGCGCTCTTCAAGTAACCGAAGAGATTTTAAAGCGAATTGCATCAAATCGATACGATGTCATCATCCTCAACTTCGCCAATCCCGACATGGTGGGGCATACCGGGAACTTGCCGGCTGCCATCAAGGCCGTGGAAACCGTGGACGCCTGCCTCGGCCGCATTGTTCCGCTGGTACTCAAACAGGGCGGGGCTTTGTTGATCACGGCGGACCACGGCAACTGCGAGGAAATGTTTGACGCTCAAGGCAATCCGCACACTTCGCATACGTTTAATTTGGTTCCCTGTGTGTATGTTTCCGCTCCAAAATCGGAGAAATCGCTGACTGGACCTGGAAAACTGTGCGATTTGGCGCCCACGCTCTTGGATGCCCTGGGCATCGCCAAACCCGTGGAGATGACGGGAAACAGCCTTTTCCAGTCGTAACGCCTACCTGCCGGCAGGCAGGCAATGCATGAAGGATGATCTCTATCATCTTGATCGAAAACATCTTTTTTGCCTGTTGACAGCCATTCAGGTTTCCATCATAAGCCGCCCGCTTTAGCTCTGTCCCAGATGTACGCGTGTTTCTCGAAAAAAGGAGATCGTATGGTAAACGTTGCATCACCTCTGACAGTGACGGCTTTGACAGTGACGAACTTAACTCCGGCGCTGTTTGCGCCTCCACCGGCAAGTCATATTGAATCTGCCCTTGCGGCTGACGGTTTTCATTTGGTGAATGGATCGGCTGCACGCCGTGCTCCATCCCCAATGCGGTCCATATTGGCACGAGGGCCGATTGGAAAATTACAAATTGTTCCGGCGGTTGAACAGGGAGAGACCCTTGATGTTTTTCATAAACCCTTAAGCCTGGAAGAAGCCATTTCGGGCAGGGTTCATCCCTTAAGTTTTGCCCATCTCGTCAAGGACGCCATTGGCAGCAGCAGCTTAGCAAACTTGGCAAAACGGGCGCATGTTTCCGGAAAACAGATCAGTTCATTCATGACCGAACCGCAACAGACCTGGCGTGCCAACGTGAGACGCTTTGCGGTTGCCTTTGCTCCTCAGAATCTTTTGGTTCAGCGGGGCATTCAATTGAATTGGGCCGCGAGCATCATGGCCGGGGAGTTGAAAGGTGATGGGAGTTTGGTCACAAACAACGCTACGTTGGATCGTGGTGCAAAAATGCTGCGGCTGGCGGAAATCTTATCTGGATACAAAGCTCCCACGAGCTGGAATCCCTTTTCTTCAAAGTATTTTTTAAATCGCTTCGGGTTCCTGATGGCAGCTGGGTTTAGCTTCAGCGAGGTTTCACGTGTGATGCTGTATGTTCATGATACAGAAATAGAATATTTACAGAAAATTGGTGGACGGTGGAGTGTCAATGATTGGTTCGAGATTGAATACCTTTGGGAGGAAACTGAGCAAGCTTCCCAAGGAACATCTGCTTTAGCTGAAATGAAGGCATGGTTGGATGTGACCAATGCCTTAGAGGTTCGAACTGGCGAACCAATTCTTGATCGAATGATTCAAAATGCTTTTTGTGAAGCGCAAACCCGAAGTGTGACATCCGCCTATAATATTGATCGGAAAAGGCGCTCCGAATATCACGATCTCAGTATGTTTCAAGTATCAGCTTGGTTGGCGCCAAAAAACAGAACTCTTGTGAATCGTATATGGCAAGAGCTGTCTCCTGATGACAGACGGCTTTTATCGCGGCATCCTATTGAAGTGTTGAATGCCATTGAATTGGCCCAAGGTGATTTTGCTGGTGAAAGCTCGGCACCTATTGCACGCATGACGCTCGGGATGACCCTCAGAAGTAAAGCTGATGAAATAAGAAAGAGACGTGCTTAAGCTACTCTACCCCTCCTGCTGTCCCCTTTGCGCTGACCTTCAATCCCAGCACGATGCGATGTGTCCACGTTGTGCCCAGAAAAATGCTCCTCTTGAAGGTGATTTTGCTCCCACGGTTTTGGATCGCATCTGGTTCGGCCGTGGCCGTTCATGTTTTGGCTATGAAGGTACTCTCCGCGATGCCATCCATGTGTTCAAATACGAAGAAGGCTTTCACCTGCTGCCATTTTTTGTGCGTGAACTTTCAGAGCAATGCCGCTTTTTTGAAGCGATCGACGTGATCGTTCCTATTCCCCTCCATGTGAAGCGCCTCGCTGAGCGAGGTTTCAACCAGAGTGCGCTTCTTTCCACATCTGTAGGAACAGCATTGGACGTCCCCGTTGATCTTCATGTGCTCGAGCGCAAACGCCACGATCCTCCCCAAGTCGGCAAAGAGGGCCGCGAACGGCTGTCTTCGGTGCGCAGTGCTTTTGCGGTTGCTCCAAAACGTCGTTCAACGCTCAATGAAAAACGCGTTTTGCTGATCGATGACGTGATCACCACAGGAGCGACGGTGAATGAAGGGGCCAGAGCTCTGATGAAGGCTGGGGCCAAGCGCGTGGATGTTTTAAGCATTGCTCGAACGCTGTAACCTTTGCTACGAAGCAGCCAATGAAAAAAAATCCTTTCGAAAAAGAACTGAAGCTCGCGGTGAAGCTCGCCAAAGAGGCGGGGCGCATTCAACTTGTGCATGCGGGCAAGGCCAAAAAAATCGAATTCAAAGGTGCGATCAATCTTGTCACTGAAGTCGATAAGAAATGCGAAGCCTTGATCATCAAGGGCATCAAAGCGCATTTCCCGGACCATGATGTCCTCGCCGAAGAAGGATCCGGAAAGCGCCAGACGTCAGGCTATCGCTGGATCGTGGATCCCAT
>JACQOX010000020.1 GCA_016202335.1 Deltaproteobacteria bacterium | reverse complement strand
CTTTGTCGTTGTCCTCAATGCCTCTAAAGTAAAACTCACCGGCAATAAGTGGGAAGATAAAAAATACTACCACCACACCGGATACCTCGGCGGAATCAAGGAACGCTCTGCCGAAGAAGTGAAGGCGAAGAAACCGGAAGAACTGATTGAACTTGCCGTTCGCGGGATGCTTCCCAAGAACCGTTTATCGCGTGACCTTTTGACGAAGCTCCGCATCTACCCCAATGCGGAACATCCTCATGTCGCGCAGCAACCAACCACCATCACCTTTTAACATTATATCTTATGGAACAAACAACCCTTCGCCAAGCAGCACCCAAAAACAAAAAACACGTAGAATTTATTGCTACGGGCAAACGAAAGACATCGATCGCCCGCGCCAGACTTGCTAGCGGCAACGGCACGATTACAGTGAACGGGAAACCGCTCGATGTTTTCTTTGGACGCCAAACCCTTCGCATGATCGTCAATGAGCCGTTTGAAACCACTGGCAACAAAGATAAATTTAACGTCTCCGTCAACGTTCAAGGCGGTGGCAGCTCTGGCCAAGCCGGAGCCGTACGCCACGCGATTTCACGAGCACTTTTGCAGATCGATGCTGAACTGCGTAAACCGCTCAAGGCCAACGGATTGTTGACACGGGATTCACGTGAGAAGGAACGACGAAAAGTGGGCTGCCGCAAGGCGCGCCGGAGACCGCAATACTCCAAGCGTTAACGACACCTGGAAAGATCTTGAAGGGGAAGCTGATAGCTTCCCCTTCTTTTTTTTTGACAGTGCACCGTGACAACTTTATAAGACCGACAACTTAAGGGGGCTTATGGCGAAAAAAACAAAATTTATTTTCATCACCGGCGGCGTCGTCTCTGGGCTTGGCAAAGGCATCGCCTCAGCCTCGCTTGGCGCCTTGCTCGAAAGCCGCGGTCTCACCGTCACCATGCAAAAGTTCGACCCCTACATCAACGTCGATCCCGGCACCATGAATCCCTTTCAGCACGGTGAAGTGTATGTCACCGATGACGGCGCAGAAACAGATTTGGACCTCGGCCACTACGAACGCTTCACCACGGTGAAAACTTCCACGCTTTCCAATTTCACCAGCGGGAAGATCTACGACTCTGTCATCCGCAAGGAACGCCGTGGAGATTATCTGGGCAAGACCATCCAGGTCATTCCGCACATCACCGATGAGATCAAAGCCTCCATCATGAAAGGCTCGGAAAATGTTGATGTGGCGCTTATTGAAATTGGCGGGACCGTTGGCGACATCGAAAGCCTCCCCTTTTTGGAAGCCATTCGGCAATTGCGCGCCGATGTCGGCCGAGAGAATACGCTCTACATCCATCTGACGCTCGTGCCTTACATCGACGCTTCCGGCGAGCTCAAAACCAAACCCACACAGCACAGCGTTCAGAAACTCCGTGAAATCGGTATTCAGCCAGACATCTTGCTCTGCCGCAGTTCACATCCCCTCACTCCAGACGTCAAAGCCAAGATCGCGCTCTTCTGTAACATCCCTTCCAACTGCGTCATGACGGCGCTCGACGTTGAACACATTTACGACGTTCCCATTCTTTTCCATCGCGAAGGACTGGATGACAAGGTCGTCGAGCTCCTCGGCATTTGGACAAAAGATCCTCAGCTGACGGCATGGACGGATTTAGCAGCCAAAGTGCGGAATCCAAAAGGCAGCGTCACCATCGGTATCGTCGGGAAATACGTGCATCTCACGGATTCCTATAAAAGCCTGAATGAAGCTTTGCGCCACGGCGGTATTGCCAATAATCTTTCCGTAAAATTGGATTTTATCGATTCAGAACTGCTCGAAGGCAATGAAACGAGCGCCTGCGCGAGATTGCAATCGCTTGATGCCATTCTCGTTCCTGGCGGCTTTGGTGAACGCGGTATCGAAGGGAAAATTTTTGCCATCCGCTATGCCCGTGAACATAAAATTCCATTTTACGGCATCTGCCTCGGTATGCAGCTCGCCGTAATCGAATATGCCAGAAACATTTGCCACCTTGAAAAAGCCAATAGCCTTGAATTTGACGCCAACACGCCACATCCGGTGATCAGCCTCATGGAAGCCCAAAAAGCAGTCCACAACAAAGGCGCCACCATGCGGCTTGGAAAATACCCCTGTACACTGGGAAAAAATACGCTGGCGCTCAAGGCCTATGGCGAACGCCAAATCGAAGAACGACATCGTCACCGCTATGAATTCAACAATGATTACCTGACAGCGCTGACATCAAATGGCCTGGTTATTTCCGGCGTTTCCGAGCCATCGGGGCTCGTTGAGATCGTCGAGATCGCCGATCATCCGTGGTTTTTGGGATGTCAATTTCACCCTGAGTTCAAGTCAAAACCGAATCAGCCGCACCCCCTCTTTGCGGAGTTCGTTGCTGCAGCGCAGGCCTTTTCCAAGCGGCGTGAATGGGAAGGACAAAAGGCAGGCCCCATTGACGTCAAGGCCGAGAAAAAAGCTGCGGTCTCTGCAAAAGCAAAATCGGCCTAACTTTCCCGTTACCCATCAGAAATTCCGCGGAGAAGATTGACTTTTCAGGGTCCGACCCGTATCATTTTTTCATGGCACTTGAAATGAAACAGAGCATGAGGCTCTCCCAGCAGCTCGTCATTACCCCCCAACTCCAACAGGCCATCAAACTCCTCCAGCTTTCTCGACTCGAACTGGCCGATCTCATTCAGCAGGAATTGGAAGAAAATCCCTGCCTGGAAGAGGAAGTCGAAGAAACTCCGGAAAATGCGTCTGAATCCCAGGGCGAACTCCACGAGCAGGCCAAGACTGAAGACCATGGGCATGAACACGCCAATGATGAAGTCGGGACTGCGCAAGGCGAAATGAAGGAACCGGCTAATTTCGACTGGGAAAACTACGTCGACACCTTCAATTCTTCCGAACTTGAACCGAGAGAACACGCGGGCAATCAAGAAGAAGTCCCTACGTACGAGAATTTCCTCCGTAAGACGGAAACACTCCACGATCACCTCCTCTGGCAACTCGGCATGGGAGATTTTTCCAACCAAGAAAAGGAATTGGGAACAACAATCATTGGAAACATCGACGACGATGGCTACCTCACCGCATCGATCGAAGAAATTGCAGCGGAAAAAAATCTTGCCACCCAAACGGTTGGGCACCTTCTCTCACGCATTCAGGATTTCGATCCCACCGGAGTCGCCGCCCGGGATCTCAAGGAATGCCTCCTGCTTCAAGCGCGACATTTGGGAGAAGACGCTCCGGATGTTTCACTGCTCATTCAATATCATCTCCCTGACTTGGAACGCCGCGATTACGTCAAAATTTGCAAGGCGACCATGCTTTCCGAAGAACGCATCAAGGAATTGGCACATCTGATTTCTGCGCTGGAACCTAAACCCGGACGGCCCTTTTCATCGGAAGCCCCTCAATATATTTTACCGGATGTCTTTGTTCAGAAGAATGGCGATGACTATCTCGTCTCCCTCAATGAAGACGGGCTTCCCCGACTGCAGGTGAGCAACTTTTATCGACGTTCCTTGATGAAAGGGTCGGATGTCGCTGGTCAAACCAAAGAATACATTCAGGACCGTCTTCGCGCTGCGATGTGGCTGATTAAATCCATCCACCAGCGTCAGCGCACGCTCTATCGCGTTGCCAAGAGCATTGTGAAATTCCAAAAGAAATTCTTCAATGAAGGGGTCAGCGGTCTTCGGCCCCTCATCTTAAAAGACGTTGCGGAAGACATTGAAATGCATGAATCGACCATCAGCCGTGTCACGACCAATAAATACATGCACACCCCGCGCGGAATTTTCGAATTAAAATATTTTTTTAACAGCGGTGTGCAGCAAGATGACGGCGATGGCATGGCTTCAGAAGCGATCAAGTTGACGATTAAGAACATCATTGAAAAAGAAGAATCTCGAAAACCATTATCAGATCAGGCTATCGTTCACCTGTTAAAAGCTAAAAAAATCGATATTGCACGTCGTACGGTTGCGAAATATCGGGAAACTTTGGGGATACTTCCTTCGTCAAAACGCCGAATGAAATCTTAACTCAAGGAGGCTTATGGAACCCACATTTACATTTCGGCATCTTGATGCCACCGACGGCATCAAAGATCACACACGAGACAAACTCGATAAATTAGGAAAGTATCTGCTGAAGCCCATCAGCGCCCACGTTGTTTTTACGGTCGAACGCTTCACCCACGTTGCGGAAATTACCCTTTCCGCAAACGGCCACCGCTACGTCGGCATTGGGGAAAGCAATGACATGTACCCTTCCATCGATGAGGCCGTGGAAAACATTTTGAAACAACTCAAAAAAGATCGTGATCGCGTCAAAAACCACCACAAAGGAGAATAGGCCACAAACCTTTTATCTCCCCTATGTTCAGCATTCCCGTCATTCACCTGCTCAAAGATGCTTCCCATGAACTTCACCTGAAACTTATCGCAGGGAAGGAAGGGCTCAAAAAACGCATCACCATTCCGCGCATCCAAAAACCCGGGCTCGCCCTGGTGGGGAATATCTCCAATCTCCACCCGGGAAGAATCCAAGTGCTGGGGAAGGCGGAAATCAATTACCTCTCGTCGTTGAAAAAGGCTGATCGAAACCGCATCACCGAAAAAATGTGTTGCTGCGACATCGCTTGTTTCATCATCACGCGACAACTCCCAGTGCTCCCGGAAATGGTAAAAGCCTGTGATCGTCATGACATTGCCCTGCTCTCCACCCATCTTTTGACGTCCACGTTTGTGAACCGCGCCTCGCGATTCCTGGATGAAACGCTTTCCGCCTCTACCTGTATCCACGGGGTACTCTTGGATGTCTTTGGTGTGGGGGTCCTGCTCATCGGCAAAAGTGGTATCGGCAAAAGCGAATGTGCCTTGGACTTGGTGCTGCGCGGACATCGCCTGGTGGCTGATGACATCGTCAATGTGAAAAAGAAGCCGCCGGCGACGCTGTTCGGCACTGGATCTGAAATCATCAAGCATCACATGGAAATTCGCGGCCTCGGCATCATCAACATCAAGGATCTGTTTGGTATTTCGGCAGTTCGCGATCGAAAATTCCTGGAGATTGTCGTTGAGTTGCTGGAGTGGGATCCCACGGCTGAATACGATCGGCTCGGCGTCGAAGAACAGAGATATACGCTGCTTGATGTCGACGTGCCCCTGATTCAGATTCCGGTACGTCCTGGCCGCAACCTTTCGGCCATCATCGAAGTAGCTGTCCGCAATCACTTGCTGAAATTGGGGGGCTATCACGCGGCCCGCGAATTCCAAGAACGTCTTTCCAAAGAAATTACCGCTGTCGATGAAAAACAGAAACGCGAAGAACAAATGATGGAGCTCCTTGAATGATAGGCATTATCGTCGTTGCCCATGAAAATATCGGTAAAGAGATGGTTGAAGCCACGAGGCGAATCATCCCTGAAGCAGATCATCTGGTATCGGTCAGCGTTCGAAGTAAGCAAACTCCCGCTTCCATACGCGAAGAAGTCGAAGAGGCAATGAGCTCGCTGCCGCCGCACGAAGGCGTGCTCATCCTCACCGACATGTTTGGGGGCACGCCCACGAACATCTGCCTCGCCTTTTTAAATCAGCCGCAAGTGGAAGTGATTTCTGGCCTCAATTTACCGATGCTCATCAAGCTTGCGAGCATGCGCGGCAAAACCTTGTCTTTCGCCGAACTGGTCAATTTCATCCAGGACTACGGTCAACGCAACATCGTGGTTGCGAGTAAGGTGCTGGTCGGGAAAATCGATCAAATATGAACCCTGAAACGATATCAAAACGATTTGTCATCAAGAATGTCTTGGGAATGCACGCCCGAGCTGCTGCAGCGTTTGTCAAAACCGCTAATCGCTATCTTTCTGAAATCAGCGTGACCAAGGACAAGATCCGTGTCAATGGCAAGAGCATCATGGGCGTGCTGATGTTGGCAGCTGCCAAAGGAACGACTATCGAAATTCATGCCCAAGGGGACGATGCGCCGGAAGCCATAAAGGCCCTCGGCGATCTGATCGATCAAAAATTTGGTGAGGAATAGAAG
>JACQOX010000019.1 GCA_016202335.1 Deltaproteobacteria bacterium | reverse complement strand
TCATCCTGCTTGACCTGATGATTCCAAAATTCTCAGGATTTGAAATCTGTCGCCGGATCAAACGCGATCCAAAGACGCAATTCGTCCCCATCATCGTGACCACCCCCCTCACCCATCAGGACGATCGGTTGAAGGCCATTCAGTTTGGTGCCGATGATTTTCTTTCGTCTCTCGCTTCCGAGGAACTCGCACCGCGCATCAAATTTCTGCTGCACATGAAATTCCTTCACGACGACCTCGACACCAGTGAGAGCATCCTTTTCTCTCTCGTGTCGGCGCTCGAAGCGAAAGATTCTTTCACCAAAGGCCATTCCGAACGCGTTTCTGGTCTGGCCGCTGATGTGGGGCGTTATTTAAGCCTCTCCGATCGGGAGATCACCGCGCTGCGCAAAGGCGGCCTCCTCCATGACATTGGAAAAATCGGCGTCCGCGAAGACGTGCTGCTCAAAGCCGAAAAATTGACCGACGATGAAATGAACCACATCAAAACCCATCCGGCCCGAGGCTATGAAATCTGTGCCCCCCTCGGCAGCCTCTCGAACTGCCTCCCCATCATCCGATCCCACCACGAACGCGTGGATGGAAAAGGTTATCCCGATGGAATCGAAGACCGAAAAATTCCGCTCCTTGCAAAAATCACCGCCGTGGCCGACGCCTTCGACGCCATGACCCACAACCGTCCCTATCGCAAAGCCATGCCGGAAAAACAGGCCATCAAAATTTTTGCGAAAGAACAACGCACCGGCCAATGGGATCCAGATATCGTGCAGGCCTTTCTCGACTTCAAAAAATTCTAATTTATGGACGCTCTGATCATTTCTTTTTTCAAACGACCCTATGTCTTCGCCTTCCTGGTGGCTTATCTGATTTTGGCCTGTCGGCTGTGGGGCGGGGCGCGAACCATCATCTGGCTTATTTCGGGCTACACTATTGCTTGGGCCTCCGAACTTTCGTCGATCCACAACAATTTTCCGTATGGGGAGTATCATTATATATACGAAAATATGCCCGGTGAACTCATGAATGCAGGTGTGCCGTTCTTTGATTCGCTGTCGTATCCATTCTTGATTTTTGCGGGCTACACCACGGCAAAATTCTTTAAACTCCCACCACTTTTCTTTGGGGCGCTCTTCACCATGTTGATCGATGTGATTATCGATCCTCTCGCCACCATGGGCGACAAATGGTTTCTCGGCCAGATTCATTACTACGCACATCCTGGAATTTACTTTGGCGTCCCATTGACGAACTTCGCGGGGTGGTTCTTGGTGGCGTTTGCGGTGATTGGAGTAAATGAACTTGTCTGGAGTTTTCTGCGAGGACGGGCGCAGCATGCAGCGCCCCTACCAGAAAGAACACTCAACTGGCTCTATCCTGCCTTCTACCTCGGGATCGCGCTCTTCAACATTGCGATCAGTTTTTGGATTGGGGAGTGGGAATTGGGATTGGCAAGTAGCGGCATACTCACTTCCATCTTTATTTTGTCCCGTGGATTGCCTGGCTTATCACAGCATAAACCTCTTCCGCGGTCGTAAGCGCCTCCTTTGCATCCGATCTATTGGGCAATCGATGAGGAAGGCTTCCGGGTATGGCGTCTGGATAGCGCGTAGGAATATAGAAAAGATTCAACGTCATCATCTGATCTTCGAATGATTTAAACAAATTTTGGTCGAGCACGAGACTGTCCTCAAACAATACAAGAAGATCATGCGTTTTAGGGATTCTTTGTCCATGGAGGACGAGAAAAGCTTTCATGGTTTTTTCGACGCATTGATGAGCATGAAAACATGTTTGAACGTAGATTTTTTCTCGATAAAGAATATTGGAAGCCTGCACATCTTGACCGGCGTAGAAGAGCCATTCTTTCGCAAACTCAAGCTGCTTTGTCATAGACGACTTTCCCTTTTCCTTTGATTTCCTCAGTAAAAAATGGGCGTTCCTGCACCTCCGCTTCATTCCACTCCTCTGGTGTATAGACAAAAAAGTCGCAGGCTATCTTCGGACGCATGATGCTGACCGCTTCTTTTTGCCGATCCCAAAATCGCTTCTTTGTTTTTTTTATGATCACCAGATCAAGGTCGCTGTTTTCGTGAACATTTCCCTGAGCAAAGGACCCAAACAGAATAATTTTCTCCGGCTGATATTCAGCGATGAGTTTTCCCACCATGCGAATCAATTCGTCATAAAGTTTACGTTCGTAACTGGAGAGGTTGTCTTCTTCCGATGCAGATGCTTTTTGCTCCAAAGCTTCAAAGGTTTGGCAATCCACCATCACGAGCGTTGGTTTCCCATGCTGAGTGAGCACAACTGGTTCTTTGATCTCAAGAATGCGTTCAATGAGTTTCCCTGGCTCTCGCTGCATTTCCGTAGCCGTGGCGGTGTTTTTGGGATTGATGCGCATAAACCTCCTCAATTTTACGTATACTATTACGTATTATTATACGTATAAAATCAAGTTTTTTTTAGCACTGATCAAAGCCAAATGCGGAAGGGCGATACAAAACTCTTATGTATTGTCGTTAAAAGAAAGAATGCAGTTCAAGACCTGCTCTCCGAATGCGAATGCCCGTCAAAGGTCAGGATCTTCGGCACGCCATCAAGAATCGTCTGCACATTGACTGGGCGCTGCCAAACCTTAAAAAGATTTTCCATCGTTGACTGAGCCCAGTCGATCCGCAAATCCACGCCTTCGTGCATTTGGCGGAGCAGCAGTTCGCCGCGGTTTTTGTAATTGCCGTCCACGACTTCCATGATCGGACGGCCGTAATTGGTGAGTTGAAACAGCAGACTCTTCTTGATCTTCTCAAATTCGCGACTGGCGAGCTCGTATTGATCCGCAGAAACATTGTAAGAATACACAAAAAATTTATGTTCCGCGCAAAATTCCGGCGTCAAGAATTCGTCGATAAAATTAACGTCATTGTAAAGCCGGCGGACTTCGAAGATTTTTTCTCGCCCTTTGCCGAGCTTCAGATCCCAATTTTTCTTTTTCACCATGTCCGTGCATTCTTCGTATTCCTTGCCGAATTTGCCTTTGTTCCATCGGTCTTCAATGTCGCGCAGCAGTTCGATCCCGATTTTATAGGGATTGAGCCGCTGCGGCGACATGGCCATCGTCCCCGAATGGTGATCGGCGTAATCGATGACTTCGGCGTCGGTGAGCGCCCGGGTCGTCATGATCTTGCTGTGCCAGTAGCTGGCCCAACCTTCATTCATTACCTTCGTCATCCCCTGCGGCGCAAAGTAATACGCCTCTTCGCGAAGGATGGACAAAACGTCGCGCTGCCAGCGCTCGATCGGAGCGTGCTCCGCGAGGAAGAGCATGACATCCCGCTCGGGGTTCTCAGGAAATTGTTGTTCCTTCTTCGCTTCTTCTTCCAGGTGCTTGCGTTCTTCTGCTAAAAACTCCGCGGGGTTCACATATTTTTCAAGGTACGGACGTGACGCCCGCAGTTTATGAATTTGCGAGTCACCATCATCGGCAATGTCCTGCCGTTCTTGAGCTCGACGCCGAATCGTCGGAGCATGATAATCGATGAGCGAATCGAGCGAGAGGCAGGTGTCGATGAAACTTTCCACCGCTTCGTAGCCATATCGCTCCACATAGCGCATGATGCGCGTGCGATGGTTCGCCATTTCGTCCATCATCTTGCGATTGGTGTGAGCAAAATAGAGATTGTTTTTAAAAAAATCGCAGTGGCCGTAGACATGCGCCATCACAAGCTTTTGATCGACAATGCCGTTGCTGTAGAGCAGATACGCGTAACAGGGATCGTTGTTGATCACCATTTCGTAAATCTTGGACAACCCGTAGGAATAGCTCTTCATGAGCTCTTCGTATTCCATGCCGAAGCGCCAATGGGGATAGCGATTGGGAAAGCCGCCATAGGCCGCTACTTCATGCAGTTGTTTCCAATCGAGGACTTCAAAAATCACGTCATAAAAATCGAGGCCGTATTCCTGAGCATATCCCTGAATTTCTTTTTTGAGTTCGGCGAGCTCGGGCCCAAGCTGCGTCTGAAATTGCTTGTGGTGTGTGGGTGGACGCTTTTTCATTTTCCCTTTCCCAGAAAAACTTTAATGGCATCGGGGATGCCGTCCCGACTGGGGATCTTGGCCATGAGCAGGCGTTCATCGTCTTTGAATCGAGCTTCCAGATCGCGCAGAAACTGGCCGCTGCCGTATTCACTTTCGACCTGTCCGTAACAAAAGACATTCGACACCGGCATGATCTGTTCATGCAGAAGTTTCGTACATTCTTCGGTGTCGTTCCCGGACCAATTGTCGCCATCCGAAAAATGGAACGGATAGATATTCCACTGCGATGGGTCGTAGTGCTCGTGGAGAATATTGAGCAGGAGTTTGTACGCCGAAGAGATGATCGTTCCACCGCTCTCGCGGGTGTGGAAAAAAGCCTCGCGATCGACTTCCCGGGCCACAGCATCGTGGATGATGTAACGGACCTCGACCCCCTGATACTGCGACCGAATCCAGGTATCGATCCAAAACGCCGTGAGCCGCACGATTTCTTTTTGTTCGCCGCCCATCGAACCCGAGACGTCGAGCATATAGAGGATGACCGCTTTATTCTTCTTTTGCTTTTTCTGCGACCAGGACCGGTAAACGCGATCTTCTTTGACGGGGATGATGACCGGTCGACGCGGATCGTACGTCCCGCCCATGATCTGTCGGCGAAGCGCGCGTCGAAACGTGCGCTTCACATGGCGCAGGCTTTCCGGCCCAGCGGAGGCAATGCCCGTGTATTTGACGCCACCGCTTTCAAATTCATCGTCGCCTTTGGGCTGAATCTTCGGAAGTTCAAGGGTTTCGCCCAGAAGATCGGCCAGTTCTTGCATACTCACTTCGACTTCGAGGAGATGTTCGCCTGGCGCATCTCCAGCCTTGGGTTCGCCTTCACCCTCCCCAACGGGATTGCCCGGCGTCCCTTCGCCCTGACCAACTCCAGATTGGTTTTCGCCGTAGACAAATCGCGGGATTTCAATGTGCGGCACGGGAATGCTGATCAGATTTTTCCCCTGCTTTCCGATCAGCTCACTCGAGGACATAAACTTGCGGAGTTGCTGTCTTACCTTTCCGCGAAGGATTTGGTGAAAACGGGAAACATCCTGATCTATCTTTTGTGCCATAAATTATTGGACGGTCCTTCGCTCGCGAATATCTCCACGGGCAAAAATGGAAGCAACAAAGTTCAGCACATCAGTCGCACACTGATCGCAATAGCCGTAATTCTTGATCAAGCGGCTTTTCACCACTTCGATCTTTTCTTGGGTATCTTTATCCACCACGCTCGACACGAGGCTCGTCAACTTAATCGAATCTTTTTGATCTTCGAAGAGCTTGAGCTCCAAGGCCTTGTGCAGGCGTTCATTGGTTTTGTAGTTAAAGCGCTTTCCATCCAAAGACAGCGCACCGATGTAATTCATGATTTCACGGCGGAAGTCGTCTTTGCGGCTTTCGGGGATATCGATTTTCTCTTCGATCGACCGCATCAGACGTTCGTCGGGTTCTTCGTCCTGACCGGTATAAGGATTTTTCACCTTTTCTTTTTGAGTATAGGCCTTCACGTTGTCGATGTAGTTGGAGCAGAGCCGTGAGATGGCTTCTTCGTCAGCCGAAATGGCACGCTGGACTTCGTTTTTCACGATGTCTTCGTATTCTTCCTTCACAAGCGCCAGCAATTCTCGGTAGCGTTTTTTCTGTTCTTCATTGCGAATCAAGGAATGGTGCTTGAGTCCACTTTCGATTTCATTGAGCACCATGAATGGATTGACGCAGCTGCTGCCAATGTCGGCCACGAGTGTATTCGAAATCTTGTCTTGAATGTACCGCGGCGAGATGCCTTCCATGCCCTCACGCACTGCTTCTTTCCGAAGCTCTTTGACGTTGTCTTCCGTGAACCCCGGAAGTGTCTTGCCGTTGTAGAGCCGGAGTTTCTGCATGATCGTCAAATTGGCTTTCTTTGGTTCTTCCAGCCGAGTCAGCACCGCCCACATGGCTGCGGTTTCAATGGTATGCGGAGCAATGTGTTTGCCGCGCACCTTGTTTTGACCGTAATCTTTTTCATAGACGCGCACTTCTTCATTGAGCTTGGTGATGTAAGGGATATCAACTTTCACCGTACGGTCGCGCAGCGCTTCCATATATTCATTGTTGAGGAGTTTTTTGTATTCCGCTTCGTTGGTATGGCCGAGGATCACTTCATCGATATCGGTCTGAGCAAATTTCTTCGGCTTTACTTTATGTTCCTGCGAAGCACCGAGCAGATCGTATAAGAACGCGACATCCAGCTTTAAGACTTCGATGAATTCAATGATGCCACGATTGGCAATATTGAATTCACCGTCGAAATTGAAAGCGCGCGGATCAGAATCCGAACCGTATTCCGCAATTTTGCGGTAATTGATGTCACCAGTGAGTTCCGTGGAATCCTGATTTTTCTCGTCCTTGGGCTGAAACGTCCCAATACCGACACGGTCTTTTTCCGACATCAGAATGCGGCGCACGCGGATGTGGTCCATCACCGCTTCCCAACTGCCTTTAAAGTGACGAAGCAGTTCGCGATAAATGTAGCGACAGCTGGGGCAGAGCTCGCCGTCGACCAGGACCTGTTTGTCGGCCGGAAGCTTGGCGTTCATTTCCGTCAACACTTTTTCGCGAATCGGCACAGGAATGAGATGAAGCGGCTCTTCGTGCATGGGACAGATCAATTCTTCGGCCTGGCCGAAGATCGTATCGAGAGCTGCGTCACCTTTCTTGACCCAAGAAAAGCTGTAGAGCGCGCCTTCCGGGGTCCGCGAATAATTTTCGAGTCCCTTTTTGAGCAGTCGAGCGATCGTTGATTTGGCGGCACCCACCGGACCGTGCAGCAGAATGATGCGTTTTTCCGTGCCATAGCGCCGGGCAGCTGCCTGGAAGATATTCACGAGCTTCATGACCTGGATGTCGAGCCCGTAAAGCGCGTCTTTGCCGTTTTCAAAGGGATCTTCAAAAAAGCGGTAGTGAACAATCTTCTTTTTATATTCGGTGTATTCTTCAACGCCTTCGCGAATGATCATGTCATAGACGCGTTGGAAAGCGGTTCGGGCTACGGCGGAATTTCGTTCAACGATGTGGATGTAATCCGTGAAAGAACCTTCCCAATTGAGCTCTTGATAGCCTTTGACGTCATGCAAGGTGGTGATCATGTTCATCAAAGTTTTATTGGCTTCCTGTAAGGACATATCACCTCCGAAGAGC
>JACQOX010000018.1 GCA_016202335.1 Deltaproteobacteria bacterium | reverse complement strand
GCGTGTTCTTCATCCAGAAGGGATCGATCACTTCGTGGGGGAAGACAAACCACATGCCGCCGTTCTCCGGAAGGGATTCACGGAACATGAGCCCTTTCGCCCGCTCTTCATCGGTTTTGGCAACTTCCACCGAAACTGCATGTGGCCCACTTTTCGTGGTCAGGATCACGGTGGCAAGGGAAAGAGAGGGAAAGGCTTCGGGCAGAGGCGCCTTTTCGCAAGCAACGCAGAAAGCCAAAATGAGACTGACCGCAATGCCTGGGATGATACGCATGCCTCTCCCTTATCAGGATAAAGTTTGTTTAAGCGTCGAGCCAATGTCTGCGGGCGACATCGCCACGTGAACGCCGCACGAGCGGAACTTTTCAATTTTTTCCGCGGCGGTGCCCTTCCCTCCTGCGATGATCGCGCCGGCATGACCCATGCGCTTTCCTGGCGGCGCAGTCTGACCAGCGATGAAACCGACGACCGGCTTTTTCATTTCCCGCTTCACGAATTCGGCGGCCTCTTCTTCATCGGTGCCACCGATTTCCCCGATCATAACCACGGCATGCGTCTGTGAATCAGCTTCAAAGGCGCGCAGACAGTCGATGAACTTGGTTCCTGGAACCGGATCACCGCCAATGCCCACACAGGTGGATTGCCCCAACCCCAAATTGGTCAGCTGATCCACGGCTTCATAGGTGAGTGTTCCGCTGCGCGAGACCACCCCAACATGACCAGGCTTATGGATCGAACCGGGCATGATGCCGATTTTGCATTGTCCAGGACTGATGATGCCGGGACAGTTGGGACCAATCAGGCGAACGGGTTTTCCCTGTAATTCGCGTTTCACTTTCACCATGTCGAGCGTTGGAATGCCTTCGGTGATGCAGACGATGAGCTCGATTCCGACGGCCATGGCTTCGCGAACGGCTTCGGCCGCGAACTTGGCGGGAACGAAGATCATCGTGGCGTTGGCACCGATCTTTTCACGGGCTTCAAACACGGAATTAAAAACCGGAATGCCTTCGACGTTTTGGCCGCCCTTCCCGGGAGTGACGCCGCCAACCACATTGGTCCCGTAGTCGCGACAACCCAACGCATGGAATTTTCCGTGCGAACCCGTGATCCCTTGCACAATCAATTTCGTATTTTTATCAACCCAGATGCTCATATCGCCCTCACCACACTCGAAGCCGCTTCCGCAAGCCCATCGGCAGGGATGATCTTCATTCCAGAGTTGGAAAGGATTTCCCGACCACGCTCAACATTGGTCCCTTTAAGCCGCACCACCAGCGGCACGTGTATCTTGAGTTCGCGGGCCGCAGCCACGATGCCTTCAGCCACGACATCGCACTTCATGATGCCACCGAAGATGTTTACCAAAATCGCCTTCACCTTGGGATCGCGTAAAATAATTTTAAAGGCTTCGGACACAGTCTCTTTGGTCGCTGAACCACCGACGTCCAGAAAGTTCGCCGGAGAACCACCGTGGAGCTTGATGATGTCCATGGTCGCCATGGCGAGCCCGGCGCCGTTGACCATACAGCCAATGGTTCCGTCAAGGCTCACATAATTTAAATTGAATTTTTTCGCTTCGAGTTCAGCCGGATCTTCTTCCGAAAGATCGCGCCAGGATTCGAGTTCCGGGTGGCGGTACATGGCATTGTCGTCGATCGTAATTTTGGCATCGAGGGCGATCAACTGTTCGGCTGTGGTCACGACGAGCGGATTGATTTCCAACATCGAGGCATCGATTTCGAGATAGGCCTTGTAGAGCGCCTGGGAAAATTGACCAAAGTCGGCTTCGAGTTTTCCGGAAAGCCCAAAACAACGGGCGATGCGCGATGTCTGCAGTGGCAAGAGCCCTGCCACAGGATCGATCGTCTCTTTCAGAATTTTTTCCGGGTGGTCTTTGGCAACTTCTTCGATCTCCATGCCGCCTTCAGCCGAGGCGATGAGCGTCAACCGCCCCAGGCTTCGATCCAGGGTGAGCCCCAGGTAGAGCTCGCGGGAAATGTCGGTCACTTCTTCGATCAAGAGCCGACCAACTTTCTTGCCCTGAGGACCCGTCTGATGCGTGATGAGCGTCATGCCGAGAATCTGAGAAGTATACGCCCGCGCTTCTTCCAGGTTCTTCGCCACTTTCACGCCACCGCCCTTCCCCCGGCCACCGGCATGGATCTGCGCTTTGACAACTGCCTTGCCGCTGAGTTCTTTGGCCGCAGCAACGGCTTCTTCGATGGAAAAAGCAACTTTGCCGCGCGGGACGGAAACGCCGTACTTCTTCAGAAGTTCTTTACCCTGATGTTCGTGAAGTTTCATATGCCTGACCTTTCCGCTTTGAGACGCGCAGTGCTTAGGCGAATTGACTTCGAAGGACAACAGATTTATTGCTCCAAAATGCGATCCCAACCCAAAACTCTTTTTCCCCTCACATTACTTATTTTAACGGGCAGTTGCACGGCAAATCCTGGCGTTTCACCGGGACCGCCGGCAGAGATTCCGCTGACCATCGCCTTTGCCACGAAAGTTTCGGTGGATGCCAGCGAAGTCAAAACCCCGTCAGCAAGCCTTTCTGCCAAGGCCTATACTGCGGATCAAATCAAGACGACCATTCAGCTCGGCGGCGATTTGGCCGCGAGCGTCAATAGCTTCGCCGACGTGGTCTTGGCGGTCTTCAGCAACAACATCAAGGTTCCGACCAATCCCAATTTCACCCAATGTCAGTTCGATTCGACAGGAGCTTCGTGCAACGGCACCAGCATCAGCGGCTCCAAGATCAACCCCATTAAAATGGACTTTGCCGATTTCGACCTCGATGGCGATGGCACCAAAGAAGGCTGTTCTGGCTCCACCTGCCCCATCAACTGCAATAGCGTGGATTACTGCGAGACAAACGCCGATGGCACGTTCGAGTGCCCAACCGAAGCGCAATCGACTTCAGACCTCAAACCCATCTGCGTAAGACTCTGGGTGAAAAGTGTGGACACCGGAGCCACGGATTTCGCGAGGCTCCTAGCCATGCGACTCGATCGCATTCCGTGCACGGTCACGTCCGGTTCAACGACTTGCCTCTCTCAAACCGACATCGATGCCACCGCTACTTCGGATCGCGTCCAAAATCCAGGCAGAGGAGCCTATCGCGCGACCTTTACTTCCGCAAACCAACAGGAAAACACGTCGCTTGGCGTCGCAACCGTCGACAACGCCCGGACCGTCGGCGTTGCCTACGACCACATGGATGCAGCGACAACCCCTGACGTCAACAAGAAGTCCATCGACGTTAATTTGAAAGAACTGAAAAAACTGTCCAGCACTCAAGCACTGCTCGCCACTACCAAAACACGCAGTGTCGTGAGCCAGGAGACGGTTTCCAGCAGCGTCCGAAAAACGGTGATGGAAGATAATACCTTCCAAGACATCTACACCGCCTTCGGCGGCAATTCCTTTTTGGAGTACGTGTCGCGCTTTTTGGAAAATGGAAATTATTGGAGTGGCACGGTACATTCATCGGCGGGTGACATTGAATTTACCTCACTCTGCTCACGCCTGACAGCTTCCGGCAGCGACCCCATCGGCACCGAAGTCGCGCAGTCGTTTTGTACCGGCGATGGCGTCGATGTCACCGGCGTTTCCCGTCCGACTTATCAAGAATCCGCGGCCACATTTCCCAGCACGACCGTTTTCCCTGCCGCACCCACGTTTTAAGGGATTTTGCGGGTGATGTCCGATTTTTCCACACGCGTGGACCTTTGATCGAGGTCATTCACCCCTTCGAAAACCAGGACAATTTCTTTTTCGGTGTCGATTTCCCGGAGGCAATATTGTTTCCAATCGCGATACAGCGCCTGCCGACCTTTGGGCTGAATATAGCGACTGCGGTATTCTTCGGGGAGCGACATCATGATGTTTTTGAGGATGACGATGCCCTGCTCTAAGAGATCGCAGGCCTTGTCCCGCCTTCCGAGCCTCAGTTCACACAGTCCCCAGGCGTGATAGACTTCCCACAGGATCTCGAAAAAATGATGGACCTCACAGGCTGCTTTCAGCGATGGATAGATTTCATCGGGGGCTACTGACGACGTCGCCACTTTGGCGGTGAGCAGCGCCTTGCGCGTTTCAAATTCGACATCACCGGTCGTCCAGGTGATCAGATCGAGTGATGCTTTGGCGCCAGCCCGGTCGCCGTGGTCGTAGGCCATGTCGGCACGGCTGTAATGCACCCACGCCAAGAGGCTCAAGTCCTGCACTGCCGTGGCCGAGGTTTCTGCTTGGCCGAAAAGCGCTACGGCCTGGTCGCGACTCCCAAATTCGCGTTCACGGTGACCTTCCATCAACGCAAACCACCCCTTCATGCCCTCTCCCCAGGCATCAGCGCAGATCTTTTCCCCCTGCTGAAAACATTCGCGCGCCGCTTCTTCCATGCCTAAGATGAGACAGATGCTGCCCTGGCGAAGCCAAGAAAACGCGATGTCGCGCGGCGAACCACGGCGCTGCTCAATCGACAGCAGTTCTTTGGAGACGATGAGCGCATCGGCGTGCCGGGCTTCTTTGAAATAAGCCGTCATCAAATTCCCCAACACCGCGAAGAGGGCATGATGGGCCTGTAATTGCATCGCCGTGCGACGCGCGGTTTCCAGACAATCGATGGCCTCCTTGAAGCGCGACGCCGTGATCAGGGCATAACCCAGACCACTCAGCAAATTGAGGTTTTCCAGCGTATCACCGGCGAGACCCTTTTTGAGCCGGGATTCATAAAATTGAATCGACTCATGAATTTTCCCTTCAAGCGCCAGGGCGATGCCCAAATTATTATTGTCGATCGTTGCAATGTCCTGCTTCTCCAATCCCTCTTCAAGCGCCAAGGTCGCTCGAAATTTTTCTGCCGCTTCTGCCACCCGACCCATGTGCAAGTCGGCATTGGCGATGGCATTGAGGATCAGAATGCGCTCGCGGATTGCGACCGGACCAAGAAGTCGAAGGGCCTTTTCATAACAGGCTTTGGCCGCCGCAAAATCATGCTGTTTGAGGGCCAGCCAGCCTTTCAGTTCTTCGGCCTTCGCCGATGACGATGCCGGGACATACTGTAAATAGGACGCTGCGCGGGAAAAATCTCCCGTCAGGATCAAAAGACGGCCAGCCTCTTCCAAAAGCGTTTGCCACCCTTTCGCAGCTCGTGGTGTAAGATCCACGGCCTTGGTGAAAAAGGAAGCGGCAGTATTCAGTTGGCCGTCCAGCTTGGCCTTCTCGCCGGCCTGCCGATAATAATCAGCCGCCTTCTCTGCATCGCCGGCCTTTTCAAAGTGGTAGGCGATTTCACTCGGGAAGATCGCTCCCACGGTCACGAGCCCCGCGGCAATGCGACGGTGAAGCCCGCATCGCTCCTGCGGTTCCAGCCGTGCAATGACATCCAAGGCCAGTGCCTGACTGGACATGCGATAGCGTTTTGGTCCTCCATCTAACGTCGTCTCTTCACTGATGAGATCGTGGCGCCGACAGGCTTCAGCCAATGAATTGACGTCGACAAGCGAAAGCTGAAGGATGGCTTCACATTCGGCCGCCGTTCCCGGCCGAAACAACAGCGCCACCATGGAGAGGAAGGCGCGGACATCGGGATTCAGCTCACGCATTTTTTCACCGTAAAGAAGCCCAATGTGTGGCGGTGGCAGCAGATGCTCAAGCGCCCGTCCCTGAAAAATGTGCGGCGCCATAAACGTCAGCCCCTCGACCATGAGCAGCGGGAGCCCGCCCGAATAGCGGTAGAGCACATCGGCCGTGGTCGTGAGGCGATCGATCGGTCCCAAGACCCGCTCGATGTATTCCTTCACCGATGCGAGCCCCAGGCGTGGCAATTGAAGCGACCCTTCTCTTTTTTCTTCGGTGGCGACCACGATAAGTTGACCGAATTTGCAGAGCGTCGGAGCATGTTGATCAAGGCCTAACGCAAAGGATTCGACGAACGCACGCGTATCCTGTTCAGCGTTGTGATAATCATCGATCAAGATGCAGACCGGCTGCTGCTCTCGCCCTTCG
>JACQOX010000003.1 GCA_016202335.1 Deltaproteobacteria bacterium | reverse complement strand
TGGCAAGCCCCTGCAGGATCCTTTTCTGGCTATCGCCGAGCACCAGGTTGGCGATGTTGTGCCCACGATAAAAAATTTCCCCGCGGCGGCGGTCAAAATGGATGGATGAGACTTCGTGTTGGAATAAAAAAGTATACGTAAACCGGTCTTGAAAGACCGCCAACATGGCATCTGCGGGCATTCCCGCCTGATGCACAGGGTGGCTTATGGCGTCGGGATGCAGAATGGCGCGGTTGTGTTCCCGTTCGAGCTGCAGCTGTCGCAATCTTTCCATCGTGTCTTCTCTCATGGCTCCCCCAAGATGAAGTATTCATGAAAGGAAAATGCAGCTTTTATGCCAATTCTAACTAAAGAGAATGATGGAGGAAATCAGCCTTTAAGCAGCTTTTAAATGGTGAGGGAGACAATGGTGGGTGAATCGCAACTGATTTTACTTCGCGCTATTCTCAATTTGATTCGGAAGTACCAAAAGCCGACTGCGTCCCATGCGAACGCTGCGCCTGCTGTTTCGAAACCGGGATCGGAGGTGCACATCGCGCCAGCGAAAAATCTGGGTCAAAGCAGGCGCGGCAGCGCGCTTCATAGGCTTCGCCAGAACCCACCACCACGGTGGCATCGTCGCGCGTCAGGCGCTGCGTCTTGGTCGCCAGCCCACCGCAGACCATGCACACGGCCTTGAGTTTGAGCACTGATTCCGCCACGGCCATGAGCCGCGGCATGGGGCCAAAGGGTTCACCGCGGAAATCTTGGTCCAGACCCGCGATGATGACGCGAAGACCACGATCCGCCAGCTTTGCCACGATTTGAATGATGTCTTCCCCGAAAAATTGCGCTTCATCGACCCCCACCACACGCGTGGTGTCGGCGATGTGCTGGAGGATTTCTTTGGCGTCGCTCACTGGCTTGCAGAGGAACCTCTGTTCGCTGTGGGAAATGATGTAGTCGTCTTCGTAGCGATTATCGATCGACGGTTTGAAAATTTGGACGCGCTGTTTGGCGATCTGCACGAGCCGCAGTCGTCGGATGAGTTCTTCGGTTTTTCCCGAAAACATGGGGCCACAGACGAGTTCGATCCAACCAGACGGACGACCTTGATGTATCATAAAATCTCTACCCTGTGACTGATTAATAACGCCCATCTGCTTTGTTGCCCCTCCTCGAGCGGTCCTCACGTACTATCAAAAGTACGCTGCGGTCCCTCTCGTCGGGGCGCCTTGCATCTGGGCATTTTTGCCCAGTCCCATCATTTTATTCCCATCTCCGGCAACCAATATGGTGCCTTCTTTTTCATCCGATCCATCTTGGCGAGGATCGTTACAGCTTCCAGCCCAGTTTCAATACAACGTTTTTCCGCAATATTTTTGGTGTCGGTATCGATAAATGTATTCGCGTGGCGATTGGCGTAAATCGCACACACCGCACCGGTGCGGATGCCGCGAAAGGCTCCGAGCGTGAACAAGCAGGAGCATTCCATCTCGAGATTCGCCACATTCATGGCATCGAGCTTGGCGGGAATTTCCGGATCGCGCGGGGCAAAGCCAGGAACGGTTCTTCCCTGCGCTGCATAAAAACCGGGTGCAGTGGCTGTCAGTCCCACATGATATGGAAAGCGCTTATTCTGCGCGGCCTGCATAAGCGCCAACACACATTCGTGGTGGGCAACGGCAGGATAGCCTTCGACAACATAATTCGTGGATGTATTTTCGAGCCGAACCGCACCGGTGGACACCACCAAATCCGCCAATTCAATCCCTTTGCGAAGTGCTCCCGACGAGCCGATGCGAATCAGCGTGGGATTTTTGACGATCTGCGAAAGTTCGACAAAAGCAATTTCAGTATTATCCGGACCCATGCCGGTGGCCATCACCGTCATCGGAATGCCTTGGTATTTCCCAGTCACGGTCACATATTCGCGGCTGGTGATGGGCTCGCTGGCGTCATCAAAATATTTCGCAACGCGTTCGACACGGGCGGGATCGCCGCAGAGTAAAATATAAGGAGCAACTTCTCCCGGCGCGAGACCGATGTGATATTGGCGGCCTTCTTTGGTGGCCACAATTTCGGCAGACTGAAAAGTTTTGGCTGACATTGGGCGGGTCATTAGTGCGCAGCCATCAAAAGCTCAAGGGGTTATTTCCGGCGGGCTACAATTCTCTATGCTTCATCCACAGGAGGCAGGGCAACTTCGGTGAAGCCATAGGTGCCTTTAAGCAGGTAGCTCACACCTTGAGTGTGCCACAGTCCCATCGTAGCCAAAAGAATCGCCTGATCAGGTGCATCATTCAACAAGGCATTGATATTCCGTGCCATGGTTTCATCCCGTCCGTAAATCAAGCCGCCTAAAATTGGATTGAGGATTCGCTTGAGCCTGGCGTGACCAGGAAAGAAAGCTGAAGCAAGCACACCACCTGCATGTATTTCGGCGAAAGGGAGAATTTTTTCGGACACTGTACCAAGCAACTCATGCGCCGTATGAGGACTGATGAGGGGCAGTCCCATTCCGGCCAAGGCCGCAACCCCCAAACCAAATATGATTCCCGTGGAAATGCGTTCATGGAGACCCGGATGATGATTCTCTTCCAACCCATACACCCCCTGCTTCTTTCCCTGCAGGGCCTGCCAAGCATTCATGATCTCAAGTCCGGTTACAACTTTCTCGTGTTTTCCCAAGCTGAGAACGATCTCTTTGCTGCGCAGCGCCTCCTCGGTCATGCCTTGAAGCTGGTTGCCCTTTATCAACATTGTTAACGCTGCTTGATCTTCCAGTACATGTTCAAATTGCCATCGAGCTGCATCATAGACAAGTGATCCATACCCAACTCTATCAATGACTCTATGAAAAGGACTAATGAGAAAACCAAAAAGTTGCATTTCAAGATTTTGATTCCCCTCTGCGCCTTCTACAGCCTGAAATGGGAATTGATGAAAGAGCGATACTACCATCTGCTTTCTTCTGGCAGAAAATTTGATATGGCTTTCACCCAAGACCACACAGCCCACAGTGCGATCCTCCATCGATTTTTCAAAAATGCGAACACGGTACAACGGTTGATGGGCAATGGCATGAAATGTCTCGGCTGCCGAAGCTGAAAAATGCAACGACGTCGGTGGCAAAAGATTTGCGGGTACTGATGAAATAAATCTCATATTTTATGTCCCTGGACGATCAGCGTTCATTTTCTTATCGCACCTTCTTCAAAAAAATTGCGGGGGCTTCACAAAATTTTTTCGCTTTGTTTTCACTTTTCGCATTCACCTTCGAAAAACCTCAAAATATTCAACTCTAAGGTCGATTTTAAATGGTTTTATTTTGGCGGAACGTCCCTCATCAACCTTTGCAGTTATTCGAAACGAATTTGATCTCTTGCCTCAGCAATCGCACGCCGAATGATTCCTGCTGCTTGAAAGGTCACACCTCTTTTCGCCAGTTCTTCCTTTGGTGGTAAATCACGCACAAAACGAATTCCGGCTTCGTGCAATTGAGATATTCTCTCATCGGGGAGCTTGAACCACGTCAGAGGCCAATCCTCCACCGCAAGATCTAAAGGCGTCCACCACGACATCTCTTTTCCAAATACTAGGTTCATCTCAGACATGCGATTTTTTATTCGGTCCAAGATCGCAGATGGCAAAAGAATTTTTTGAGGTGGAGATAGTGTAGGTTGAAGCACTGCAGATTGAAGCGCCGCAAGAACCTGATTTTTTTCTTTGGAAACCAAGTGCCCAAGCTTCCTGACCTCAAGGCTCTGCATGGCCCTTGTTAAAATCGCTCTCGTTACATCTCGCTGACGTTGAGGTCGATGACGTGGCAGCAACTGAACGATAAACTGCGTGATGGGCATATTGAGATGCAGAAGAATTTCGTCGTCAGCCCATGCTGGGTTTTTTCCTTTTGAGACGTTACGGATATAACTCCCATCGTCACTTTTTTTAAACTTGAACGTTGATGTGCCGGAATGAACCAAAATTTTCTCCGGAGTCGGAATACGAAACCTCTCACTGAAGGGGAATGGAAACGGAAATTCCAACGTCATTTGTCCTGGCACCACCGACGGGGTCACTAAAGTATGTAATGTCGGCTTCATGGGGTTCCAAAAAGTTTGCCCAAGGGCTTGAAAACTATCCGCTCCATGAAGAAGAACATATGCACTCGGATCCCCCTCCATTTGTGCAGAAGGTTGACTGGAAGTAAGCCTATGAACCGTATAAGCATTCGCAAGAATGCATGTCTCTCTGCCCGCTTGATCGAGTGGGATTGGGAATAAACTTAAGTTTGCGGCTGTGGTTCCTATGGATACCACAGGAAATATCGACGCCATAAAATCTCCTTTTCAACCTTAGTATCGGTTCGGGTTCAGAAAAATTGCGCGATTTTTTAACATACCAAACGTTCGGCGATGAATTTCGGTGGGGCCGTGCGCGAAGATTTCTTGGCAATGGGCTTTGGTCGGATAGCCTTTATGCGTCGCAAAGGTGAATGAGGGGTAACTCTTGGAATAATCGCGCATGATGCGATCGCGGGTGACCTTGGCGAGGATCGAAGCTGCGGCGATCGAACGGCAAAGGGCATCGCCATTGATGATCGCCTTCTGGGCCAGCGAAGTTTGGATGGTGTCGCGGCCGTCGATGAGCACCATTTCCGGCTTCACCTGAAGGAACGTCAGCGAAATACACATCGCCTTGAGCGACGCTTGGCGGATGTTGATACGGTCGATCTCATCGGCTTCGATGCGGGCAATACCAAACGCGACGGCCTGATGGCAGATGACATCAAAGAGGCGCTCTCGAATGTGGGGCGTTAATTTTTTGGAATCGTTCAGATCCGGAATATCGACGTCGGGCGGAAGAATACAGCTGGCAGCAACAACCGGACCGGCGAGACACCCACGGCCGGCTTCATCCACCCCGGCCACCAAAGAAATCCCTTGGGCGCGGTACTCCACTTCAAAAGGATGAAATACAGCCGCCACTCCCCCTCCCCCAACAGCAGTCGATCACTTCAACTTTAGGCGCTTGCAGCAGCTTCTTCGACGACGACATCACTTGTAATGTTTCGTTCTGATTCGATACGAGCGGCTTTACCAGACAGCTTGCGGAGATAGGTCAGGCGAGCGCGACGAACACGTCCTTTGGAGACGATTTCGAGGCGATCGATGGACGGTGAATGCAATGGGAAAACGCGTTCCACGCCAACGCCGTAAGAACTTTTACGGACGGTGAAACTTGCGCCAACGCTCCCACGATGGATTTGCAACACAATACCTTCAAAAATCTGAATGCGATCTTTATCGCCTTCACGAATGCGGCAGTGTACGCGAACCGAGTCACCTGGCCGCAGGCCTTTGGGAAGATCCTTGCGAAGGTTTTCTTGATTGATTTTCTCGATGAGACCCATAACGAAACCACCCTTTCTGAAACACTAAAGTTGGAGCCCCTTAGCGGCTTTACTCTACCTTGTCAATCATCCAACCGGCCTTTTTTGAGCAAATCCGGCCGATTTCGCCCCGTTTTTTTGACCGCCTGTTCATGCCGCCAACGTGTGATTTCGGCGTGATTCCCCTCAAGCAGGACATCCGGGACCGTAAGCCCACGAAAGACCGGCGGACGGGTATATTGTGGGCCTTCCAGGAGATTCTGTTCAAAGGACTCTGTCGTGAGCGAGCTCTCATTGCCGAGCACGCCCGGCAAAAGCCGCGAAACCGCATCGATCACAAATAAGGCCGGAATCTCACCGCCGGAGACCACGGCATCGCCCACCGCAATTTCTCGATCGATGGCCAATTCGCAGACCCGTTCATCCACGCCTTCGTATCGTCCGCAAACAAGCACCAGTTGATCATAGGACGCCAGCTCATGCGCCATGGTTTGCGTGAACGGAAGACCCGCGGGAGTCAGCAAAATCCGCAGGCGTTTCCCGGTTTCGGGAATGGATTCGATGGCCGCCACCAAGGGTTCAGGCTTCATGACCATCCCCGCACCACCGCCATAGGGCGTATCATCCACGGTGCGATGACGATCGGTGGTAAAGTCCCGGGGATTATGAAACGCACATGAAATGAGCTGTTTTTCTTCGGCTCGCTTTAAAATCGAGGACCCAAGCGGCGATGAAAACATTTCCGGGAAAATCGTGACGACATCAAATCGCATTTTCTTCCCTCTCCATCCATTCCTCAAGGCTCCTCACGACAATGCGCTGTTTTTCTATCTCCACCGACAACACCACATGGTCGATGGCAGGAATGAGGATTTCCGTTGTGCCATCCCAGACTTCATAGACATCGTTCGCTCCCGTCGAAAAAATATGACGGATGGTTCCGAGTGACTTGCCACCCTCCGTCACCACGCTGAGGCCGACCAGTTGAAAGCTGTAGTATTCGCCGGAAGGAAGACGCTGGAGTCGCGCTTCTGGCAGCAGTACTTCTTTGCCCGTCAAAAGGGATGCGGCGTCCCGCGAATGCACACCTCTCAACATCAACACATCATGCTTCGCGTGGCGCTCGAACGTGACGACCTGATAACTGAGCGACCCCTCGCCAGACGCCAAGTAAAGTTCATCCCCGGCAGCGATGGGGGAATCCGCATTGTTCCAATAGACCGATACCGCACCACGCACACCGTGAGGTCGTCCAATTCTTCCGCAGGAAATGAGTTTCATGGTTTTTACTCTCGTCATTGCGAGCCCCGATGTATCGGGGCGTGGCAATCCAGTCTTTTTTTGTCCTATAACTGACTGTCAGTTATTGGTCATACTGTTTCACAGCAAGACTGGATTGCTTCGTCGCCTGCCTTCGGCAGACTCCTCGCAATGACGTCGCTATAAAATAAAAAACCCCATTCTCGAATGAAAATGGGGTTTTTCATTTTTTCATCTCTTTTTTATTCGATGATCTCAAGCACGCTACGTTTACGAAGTTTTGCAGAAGCTGCACCGAGGATCGTCCGAAGAGCTCTTGCCATCCGCCCTTCCTTGCCAATGATTTTCCCCAGATCTTCTTTGGCCACCTTGAGTTCAATCACCGTGGTCTGTTCACCTTCTACTTCAGACACCTCAATCTCGTCCGGTTTGTCCACCAGGGCCCTCGCCATGACCTCTACCAATTCTCGAATCGTCTTGTCTGACATATGCACCTCCGCTTTTCGTGAATCCACAATGAGAAGAGAGCGTCAGTAATCGATTCTTACGACATTTGGTAGCGCTTGAGCAGTTCAGCGGCGGTATCAGAGGGCTTCGCGCCCACTCCGAGCCAGTACTGCACCCGTTCTTTCTTCACCGTGAAACCTCCCTCGGTGGCAAGGGGATCAAAGGTTCCCAATACTTCGAGGAACTTTCCGTCACGCGGTTTTGGTTGGTTTGCCACAACCACGCGGTAAAAAGGACGGTTGCGTTTTCCATGTCGTGAAAGCCGAATTACTGCTGCCATACTATCTCCTTATTTTTAACTTAACGGCGGCTTGCCTCTATCAGAAAGAATCTCGATCCGTCAACCCGGATAATGAGGGAATGCCTCAATGACCTCGCCTGGTGGGGTTTCTTTCATTCCTATCTTATCCTCGATAAAACTGGCCAAGCGGTCGACCAGGATTTCGACCTTTTGTTCATCCTCGGCCTCGATCATGACGCGAGCGATATTTTCGGTGCCCGAATACCGGACCAGATATCGGCCTTTTCCGCCCAATTCTTTCTCTAAGTCTTTAATTTCCCTATTAAATCCAGGAATCTCGTCAAATGGCATTCGGGTTCGCACATGGATGTTTTTAATAAGCTGAGGAAACGGGACAAACAGACCAGCGACATCGGCCAGGGACTGTCTTTCCTGGCACATCACCGCCAGAACCCGGAGGGCCGCCAAAATTCCGTCTCCACAGGTGGTGTGTTGCAAAAAAATGATATGCCCGCAGGTCTCCCCGCCCAGGGTATAGCCCTCGCGGCGCATGACTTCCATGACATAGCGGTCACCGACATCGGTGCGGATAAGCTTGATGCCGCGTTCCTTGAGGAGGAGCTCCAGCGCCAGGTTGGTCATGTTGGTGCCCACCACCGTGGCCTTGGAAAGCAAGCCGCGCTCATGGAGATGAGTGGCACAGATCGCCAAGATGGCATCTCCATCGACAAGGTTGCCGTATTCATCGCACATGATCACCCGATCAGCGTCGCCGTCCAGGGCAATCCCCAGATCGGCTTTGTTCTCACGCACCATCCTGGCCATGCGATGGGGGTGCAGCGCACCACAGTCCTTATTGATGTTGATGCCATTCGGGGAAACACAGGTGGAAATGACTTCCGCGCCGAGTTCGCGCAGCATCATCGGAGCCACGCGATAGCCTGCGCCATTGGCACAGTCGATCACGATTTTGAGACCTTCGAGCGTCAACTCTGACGGGAACGTCCCTTTGAGGTATTGAATGTAGCGACCGCTGGCGTCATCGATGCGGTAGGCCTTGCCCATCAGATGCGGCGGCACGCGCATGTCATCCAACTCTTTCCCAAACAAAAGTTCTTCGACCCGCAGTTCAACGTCGTCCGAAAGCTTGAAGCCTGCGCTGTCGAAGAGCTTGATGCCATTGTATTCGATGGGATTGTGCGACGCCGACACCATGGCCCCACCCTTGGCGCGCATGCTGTTGGCGATGAACGCAATGCCAGGCGTCGGCAAAGGCCCCACCAGCATAACGTTCATGCCCATGGAGCAGATGCCTGAGGTGAGTGCCGTTTCAATGACGTAGCCAGACAGCCGGGTGTCTTTCCCCACGACCACTTGATCAAGGCCTGGCATTTCACGGAGCACTGCACCGATGGCCTGCCCCACGCGCAGCGCCGTGGCGCCATCCATGGGATATTGATTGGCGATACCCCTGATACCGTCCGTTCCAAAGAGCCGTCGTTTTTTTCCCTGCTGTGCCAATTTCAGTTTCATGCCCCCTCCGCTTGCACCGCTATTTCACATTCTTCACGATTCATCAGCATTTTTTTCCAGCGACTTCGCAAGGCTATCGAGAATGCCGTTCACAAAGCTTGAACTCTCCGCCGTGCCAAAACGTTTGGCGATCTCCACCGCCTCATTGATCGTGGCCTTGATCGGAATCTCGGAACAATGCAGCAGTTCATAAGCACCGATGCGAAGGATATTTTTATCGACCGCTGCCATGCGGCTCACCTTCCAGTGCGTCGAATGTTGGGTGATCAGATCATCGAGCTGAACCAAGTGATCGCAAACGCCGCGATAGAGCGTCAGGGCAAAATCACGAACGTCCCCGGTGGCATCGTTCTCTCTCCACATGTCTTCCGAAAGTCCCAAGGACTTTCCACCCGAAACATCTTTTTGATAAAGGAGTTGTAGCGCGCATTCGCGGCTTACTCGCCGGTTTCCCATTCGAATTACCTTTCAATCATCGACTTCATGAGGTTGGCCATCTGAATGGCAGTTTTCGCTGCCTCCCGACCGCGATTGATTTCATTTTTCCCCGATCGTTCCTTGGCCTGGGCCACATTTTCTGCAGTGATGACGCCCAAGGTCATGGGAATATTGCTCTCCAGCATGGCACCGGTCATGCCTTCGGTCACGGCCGCAGAGATGAGTTCAAAGTGCAGCGTCTCCCCGCGAATGAGACAGCCCAAACAGATGATCGCATCGACGTCGCCGTTTGCCGCCAAAGTCTGCGCTGCCAGAGGAATCTCAAACGCGCCCGGAACGTGAATCACGATCACCTGATCTTTCTGGCCACCGGCTTCACCGATGGCGTCCAAAGCCCCTTCCAAAAGGCCTTGGGTGATAAAGGCATTAAAGCTTGAGACGATGATGCCCAGCCGAAGCCCGGTTGCTGCATGCGATCCTTCAAAGGTTTGTACCATATCAAATCAAATGCCCCATCTTTTCGCGTTTCGTTTTCAAATACTGTTCATTGTATTTATTGGGCGCAATTTCCACGGGCACGCGCTCCACCACTTCGAGCCCGTAACCATGAAGCCCAACGATTTTGCGCGGGTTGTTGGTCATGAGCCGCATCTTGTGCACCCCGAGATCCACCAGGATCTGCGCGCCGATGCCGTATTGACGCAGGTCTGCCTTGAACCCCAACTTTTCATTGGCTTCCACGGTATCAAGTCCCTGATCCTGCAGCGAATAGGCTCTGAGTTTTTGATGCAGCCCGATGCCGCGACCTTCCTGGCGGATGTAGAGCAGCACGCCGCGGCCTTCCTCGGCGATGCGCTCGAGGGCGCGCTTGAGCTGCGTGCCGCAGTCGCAGCGCAGGCTGCCGAACACGTCCCCCGTCAGGCACTGCGAGTGCACGCGCACGAGGGCCGGATCCTCGTCGTCGACCAGGCCGCGCACCAGGGCGACGTAATGCCGGTCGTCGATGGACGTCTCGTAGAGCACCAGCTGGAACTCGCCGAACTCGGTCGGCAGGCGCGTGGCGACGACGCGCTTGACCAGCTTCTCGAAGCGCCGCCGGTACTCGATCAGGCTGGCGATGGTGCAGATC
>JACQOX010000024.1 GCA_016202335.1 Deltaproteobacteria bacterium | reverse complement strand
GGCTACTCGATCAACGACACGATCGTCATCTTCGACCGCATCCGCGAAAACAAGGATCACATCACTCCGACAACGCTCCGCGGCATCATCAATGAAAGCCTGAATGCCACGCTCTCACGGACGATCATCACGACGTTGACGGTTTTCTTCGTTGTGCTGGCCATCTTCTTCAAAGGCGGCGGCACTTTGCACGACTTCGCCTTTGCCCTGATCGTAGGTTGTATTTCAGGAACCTACTCGACCCTTTTTATCGCAACGCCGGTCTACATCTTTCTCCATAACCGCTGGCCAGCGTGGCAGAAAAAATTTAAGTGAATCACATGAAAGCATGGGCGAGCGCGAAACCGCAACTGGAGCTCCAAAGAGAGCTTTCAGAAGCCCTGCAGATTCACCCCATCACTGCCCAACTGTTGACTAATCGCGGCATCTTGAATCCTCAAGCTGCCGCTGTTTTTTTACGCCCTGAACTCAAACATCTTCCCGATCCTCTCCTCTTCATCGATATGGACAAGGCGGTGGGTCGCATCACCCGCGCTTTGCAGGACAAAGAACAAATCGCAATCTATGGCGATTACGATGTCGACGGCATCACCTCCACAGCACTCTTGGCGAAATTTCTCCGCACAGTGGGACATGAGGCCATCCTGTTTATTCCCCATCGCATTCGCGACGGCTATGGCATGACTTCACCTGGAGTAAAGCAGCTCGCGGAACAAGGAGCGAAGCTGATTGTGACTGTCGACAACGGGTCGCACGCCCACGACGCCATTCACACGGCCGATGAACTTGGGATCGACGTCGTGGTCACCGATCACCATGAAATGGGTGAGCTGCCGCCTGCCTGTGCCGTCGTGAATCCGAAACGACCAGGGTCTGCACCGGCGTTTGAGGTCCTCGCCGGCTGTGGCGTGGTCTTCTTTCTCATCATGGCGCTTCGCCGTCACCTGCGCGAAAAAGGCCTCCTCCCGAAAGAACCCGTGCTTCGTCCGCTGCTCGCTCTCGCGGCCATCGGCACCATCGCCGATTCCGTGCCGCTCATCGGCATCAATCGCATTCTTGCTTCGGTGGGACTGACCGAACTCCTGCGCACCGAGAACGTCGGCCTTCGAGCCCTCATGCGTTTGGCAAAACTTCCGGACGATCGATTGCAGTCCTGGCACATCTCCTTCGGGATTGCGCCTCGCCTCAATGCCGCGGGCCGCATCGCTGAACCTGCTCTGGCTTTGGAGCTGCTCCTCACTGACGATTCTAGCCGCGGATCTACCCTGGCCGAACAGCTCAACACCCTCAATACCGAACGCCAATCCCTTCAAGAACAAGTCCTGCAAGAGGCGCTCATCCAGGCGGAAGTACAGCGCTTGTCCGGCGCAACGGTGGTCTATCACCCGTCCTGGGAACCAGGCGTCATCGGCATCGTGGCCGCGAAACTTGTGGAAACTTTTGGACAGCCCGCGGTCGTCATCAGTGGCAAAGATAAAACGCTCAAGGGTTCAGTGCGTTCTATCCCTCAACTCAACATTGTCGAATGCCTCAAGGAATGCGCCGACCATCTGACGCAATTCGGCGGCCATGCCCAGGCTGCTGGGGTTTCCATCACCGCCAATTTCGTTGATCCCTTCCGACAGCGGCTGGCAGAAGTCTGTGCGGAAAAAATGAAAGACATCCCGCGCTCTCACATGAAGATCGATGCCATCACTCCGTTTTCTGATATTTCTGAAACCTTGATTCACGAGCTCCACCTGCTCGAGCCCTTTGGCATCGGCAACCCAGAGCCTCTTTTTGCAACCCATGACATTGAAATAACCGATTCTCGGATCGTCGGTGAAAATCACTTTAAATTTATGGCCAAGGAAGGCAGGAACCGCCTCGACGCCATCGCCTTTCGCCAGGCGGAAAAATTCACCGGGCTTTCATCATGCAGGGTCGCGTTTCGGCCTGAGCTCAATCATTACAATGGTGTCACGCGCATGCAGCTTAAGATCGTTGATCTACTCAAAGGATAACGCACCATGTTTCGACTCAATGTCATTCGCTATTTCGACGCTGCTCACGGCCTGCGCAACTTTCAGGGCGCCGATGAACCCATCCATTCACATCACTGGAAAATCGAAGTTTCCCTGGAAAGCGATCAGGTCGACGTCTCCGGCTGCGCGATTGATTTTCATGAAGTCGATCGAAGCATCGACGAAGCCTTGGCTCCTTTCGCAGGAAAATCCTTCAACGACATCCCTCCGTTTGATGTCACAAGTCCGTCGGCCGAACTCATCGCCAAATATTTGTATGAGAGATTACAGAAATCGCTTGAGAAGAATGGCGTAATCCTTAAAGGTGTGACGACATGCGAAGATGATTGTCACTGCGCCACTTACTTTGCATAAGGAGGTTTCATGCGGAAATCCATGTCAGGTCTTTGTCTCATTGCCATCGCCTTCACCGTGGCCTGCGGATCCTCTGGCAGCGATACAACCGGCAACTCTTCTTGCGCCGCAGGCAGCAATGATTTCTATGTCGTCGAGTCTGCTTGTTCCACAGCCAATGCCGGAAAGTTAGTGCGGGTCAATCCTGACGCTGCCTGTAAAGATACCATCCTCTCAAGTTTAGACTGCCCTGTGGCCTTGGTCCTTGAATCGAATGGAACCGGCTACCTGTCCGAAGTCACTCAAACCGCGTCAAAACCAACGGGGCAAGAGCAACCGGGAAATATCTATTACATCGACGTCAACAATAAGACGAAAACCCTCGTGAATGACGGGCGCAATCGGGTCTTCATGGCGCCGAAAGCCCTCTTCCTTGGCCAAATCAGTTCTGAAGATACAAGCAAGGGATTGGGGTGTACCAATGGAACTTCGCGCATCCTCTTTGTAGCAGACGAAGGCAACGACACATCAGGCACGGTTTGGAAGTGGTGCCTGGATACCGCCAACCTCACCGGTAGTCCAGAACCGATCGCTGAAATTTCTTCTGATCAAACCGCGATGATCAACCCGCGGGGCATTGAAACCCTCGATGGGAAATACCTTCTCGTCACTGCCAGGTCAGCAGATGGTACCCAAGGTATCCTCGTGAGAAAAGAAATCGGTCTGGCAGGAAGTACCGCCATCGTTTCCTTCGAGAACAATTTCTTCACCAATAATCTCAAATTTATCATCAAAGACACAAACACGGCTGATACCAATTTCCTTATCGTCGATGCCGGAGACGGAACCGTGTCTCGCTATGACACCACTGCAGGCACCGCGAGGGCCTTGCAAAACAACTTGGATGGACCGCGCGACGCCCTCCCCATCGGAGACGGCTATTATCTGGTAAGCCTTTTTGGCGGGAATCAGGTCGTCAAGACCAAGCTGAATGGCGATACGCCGACGAACGTGGCGACAGGACTCACCTTTGACGCTCCAGAAAACATCGCCCAAATTTCAAATTAAATGACATGATTAATGGGATTTAAGCCACTTGACCGCAGGTACACGTTCTTTGCGGGCGCAGTCCATCAGAAAAAGATTGATCAAATTCTGGTAGGGAATATCAGTTTTTTCGGCCAGTCCCTTAAAATAGGCAATAGTTTCTGTATCAAGTCGGATGGTGATTTGCTGTTTGAAATGTTTTGCATAGGGGTTTTTTTGTGATTTTGAAAAATCGTATTCTTTTCTCATGACAGTTCTCCCTTATAAAGTTGTCTTTCTCGTCGGGTTGCCTTTCTGGCTGAAATGATACGGATAACGCTATCATTTTTTCGATCGCAGTGACAGACGACAAGCATGCGCAAACTGTGACTCATTCCCAACAAAACATAACGGTCTTCTTGATGTGCATGATCAGGGTCGTGCATAAGCCGCCCATGAGGATCTGCAAAAACAGTTTTTGCCTCTTCAAATGGAATACCATGCTTTATGATATTGGAACGGTTTTTCGCCTCATCCCATTCAAATTCAAACATATCATTTTTATACT
>JACQOX010000016.1 GCA_016202335.1 Deltaproteobacteria bacterium | reverse complement strand
GCGTCGAGCACGTCATCGCTACCAGTCATGGCGCCGGTGTGCGATGCCGCGGCTTTTGCGGCTGCATCGCTTCGTCCCGTCTTGATGACAATGATCGGTTTTTTGAGCGCCACACTGCGCGCCGCGCTTAAGAAACTACCGGCATCGCCGATCGATTCCATGTACATGACAATGCTCTTCGTGTGCGGATCGTCGCCAAAGTAATCGATGAGATCACCCCAACCGACATCGAGCATCGATCCCGTCGAGATAAACGCGCTGAATCCGACGTGCGCCTGAAAGCTCCAGTCGAGGATGCCGGTGCACAGCGCTCCGCTCTGGCTCAAGAACGCGACACTCCCCTGCTTGGCCATGGCCCGCGCAAACGTTGCATTGAGGCCCATGGCCGGACGCATGATGCCGAGACAATTCGGGCCGATGATGCGGAGCTTGCCTTGGCTGATCGTAAAAATTTCTTCTTCGAGGGCCCGACCAGCCGGGCCGATTTCGCGAAACCCAGCAGAGATGATGACCGCACCTTTGGCGCCGACCTCCACCGCATCGCGAATGACTTGTGGAATCGACGTCGATGGCGCGACGACAACGACCAAATCCGGTCGCGAAGGAAGTTCCTGCAATCGCGGATAGGCCGGGTAACCAAGAATGGTTTTGCGCTTGGGATTCACGGGATACACCTGACCGCGAAAGTGTCCCTGAATCAGATTGGCAAAGACCGATTGGCCGACGCTGCCCAGTTTTTCGCTGGCACCGACAACGGCGATAGTTTCAGGGGAAAAAATAGCATCGAGTGAACGCTTCATAAAGTCTCCTCAGATATTGAGCGGATCAAGACCAAGGACAACGTGTAAATGCCATGATCCGCAATAGGGAAATGCCTGAGTGTGATCAGTCGGGGACAGACCTACGTATCTGCCCTGATTTTATTTCACCCCCGCCCATGCCGAATATCGCGGCCTTTAAAGAATGTCGTCCGCCCACAGTCGCTCTAAAAATTGTTCCCAGGGAAGACACAGAATCTCGCCCTGTTTTGAGGGAAGAGCGTCATGGCTAATGAGGAAATATTTTTTGAAGGCGCGTTCTTCGGCAAGGGCACGAAGTCCGGAAAGATGCCTTGGCGCTATTTTTGCTGTCGACTTCACTTCAATTGCGACTTCGTCTCCAATCACATAATCCACTTCTTGGTCATTCACCGATCGCCAAAACTTGAGATCTTCATGTTTTCGCGTGTAACTTAAATAGGCACGTAGCTCCATGCCGATGAAGTGTTCAAAAGCATTGCCATACAGATTGGAATGACGATCAAGCTGTTTGATGCCGGCCAAGGCATGAACCACGCCCGTATCAAAAAAATAAAATTTAGCCGTTTGAATCGCCTTTCGTTTTTTGGACTTCGCCCAGGGCTGGAGCAAGATACCCATCAGTGTATCTTCCAAAACAAAGTAATGTTCTCTCACGGTTGAGGGCGCCACATGGCTGTCACTGCCGATCTGGGTAAAGTTGATCAGTTGACCGTTGGAAAGCGCGGCCACTTCCAAGAATCGAGTAAAAACCGGAACATTTCGGACAAGGGCTTCAGCGCGAATTTCCTCAGCGAGATAGGTTCGAACATAGGCCGCAAGCTCTTCGTGCGGTTCGTCGCTCAGATAAACTTGAGGCAGACCACCAAAGAGGAGGTATTTTTCGAGATCAAACTGCGTTTCGGTAAGTTCGCACCATGACAACGGAAACAGGTTGGCCACCCAGGCCCTGCCCGCAAGAAGATTGCTGGCATTTCCCTTGAGTTTTCTGGCGCTGGATCCTGTCAGCAAAAACCGCCACTTCTTTTTTTCAATCAATCGATGCACTTCGTTCAGAAGATGGGGAATCTTTTGAATCTCATCGAGTACTATCACCGAACGCCCTGCCGCGCTTGCGACCTTCTCCAACTCTTGCGGATGCGATGAAAGTCGCAGGTACAATTCATCCTCCAACAGGTCGAGAATGAGCGCATCTTCCTTTAACTGCTGATGGATGAGGGTGGATTTTCCCGTTGACCGCGGCCCCATGAGAAAAAATGATTTCTTTTCAAGCAGTTGCTTGAGATTCAGCCGTCTTTGAATTTCCATATACAGCAACACTATCGCTGATTATAGAAATAATCAACAATTTAGTTGCTGATAATGGTACTTTTTAACTGCCCCGCCCGTGCCGAATATCGCGGCCTTTGACCATGTAAATGACTTCTTCGGCGATGTTGGTGGCGTGGTCGGCCATGCGCTCGTAGTGACGGGCAACCGTAATGCGGTGCATGCCGCGGGAGATGTTCGCCGCATCTTGTTTCATGACTTCAATGAGTTCTGCACGAATTCGTCCGTTGAGTTCGTCGACATCGTCATCTTGACGAAGCACCGCCTCAGCGCGTTCCGCATCGCGTGCAACAAAGGCATCGAGCGCTTCTTTGATCATAGCCCGCGTTTTCTCGCCCATCATCGGTAACTTCACGAAAGGCTTGAGCATCGGCTCTTTGAGCAGCTCCAAAGATTCTTCACTGACATTCACCGCCAGATCGCCCATGCGCTCTAGATCTTTCGTGATCTTGAGACCAACGATGATGAAACGCAGGTCCGACGCCGCCGGTTGACGAAGGGCTAAGAGTTGCGCGCAAAGCTCATCAATATCCATCTCCTGTTGATCGACGTCGTAATCGCGCCTGATGACTTCTTCGGCAATGGCTCCGTTACGATCCATGAGCGACCGCATCGAGCGGTCGATCATGTCCTCCACCAGCGACCCCATTTTGAGGATAGCTTCTTTGAGCTCGCGAAGTTCTTCTTCAAAAAATTTATCGATGTGAATGTGTGTCATCCAAATCTCCCCGTGATGTAATCTTCTGTTCGTTTTTCTTGCGGATTCGTAAAGATCCGTTTGGTCTCGCCGCACTCGATGAGTTCGCCGAGATACATAAACGCTGTCTGATCGGAAACGCGCGCCGCCTGTTGCATATTGTGCGTCACGACGACGACGGTGTAAGTCGAACGCAGTTCGTGAATCAAGTCTTCAATGCGCGCCGTGGAGATGGGATCAAGTGCCGAGCACGGTTCGTCCATGAGCAGAACTTCCGGATTAACCGCCAACGCCCGTGCAATGCACAGCCGTTGTTGTTGACCACCAGAGAGACCAGTTCCCGATTTATGTAATTGATCTTTTACTTCCTCCCACAGCGCGGCCTTGCGCAGGCTCTGCACCGCAACTTCTTCAAGTTTCGCGCGATCGCGAACGCCGTTCAGCCGGAGCCCAGCCACCACGTTTTCATAGATCGACATGGTCGGAAAGGCGTTCGGCTTTTGAAAGATCATGCCCACGCGTCGACGGAGCCCCACCGGATCTTGTTTTAACACATTGGTGCCGTCGACGAGGATTTCTCCTTCGGTCCGCGTTCCTGGAATAGTTTCATGCATGCGATTGATGCAGCGGATGAGCGTTGACTTTCCACAGCCCGACGGGCCGATGATCGCCGTCACGGTTTTTTCCGGAACATTCAAAGAAATATTTTTAATCGCCCGATGTTTTCCAAACCAGGCGCTAACCCTATTGATTTCAATCTTTGTCGTCATCCCTTCCTCCGAAACGCAATTCTCGCCGTCACATTCAAAATAAACACCAGTCCAATGAGCACGAGCGCTCCAGCCCAAGCCTGCTCTTGCCAGACTTCAAACGGGCTCGAGGCGTATTGAAAAATCTGTAGCGGCAGCGCGGCGATGGGTTCGTTGAGACTCGTGCTCCAGAATTGATTTCCCAGCGCGGTGAAGAGGAGCGGCGCGGTTTCCCCGGCCACGCGCGCAATGGCGAGCAGCGCTCCGGTGACAATGCCGCTGCGGGCAGTTTTAAAGACAACGGCAAGCAGGGTTTTCCAATACGGGATTCCCAGCGCCAGCGCGCCTTCGCGGAGCATGCGCGGCACCAAATCGAGCATGGTTTCCGTGGTCCGCATAATCGTGGGCACCATCATGATGCCCAGCGCCACTCCACCGGCCAAGGCTGAAAAATTCTTCGTTCGAAGAACAATGAGGGCGTAGACAAAAATACCGATGACGATCGATGGTGTGCCGCTCAGCATATCCGCTGAAAATCGGACGGTGTCGCCAAACTTCGTTTTTCCAAATTCCGACAGGTACATACCGCCAAAAATACCGATGGGGAAACCGATGAGCGACGCAATACCGATCAGCACGCAGGATCCCAGAATGGCGTTGGCCATGCCGCCGCCGGGTTCACCGACCGGTCGTGGCAGGTCGGTGAAAAATGCAAGGTTGAGCGAACCGAACCCCTTGGAAATCAAATGCACGAAAATCAGAATAAGCGGAACGAGGGCAATCAATGCCGCCGCGCTGCACAGGCCAATGACCAGGATGTTCATGCCTTTGCGTCGCCAGTGGTTCATTCGCGTCCACCCCCCGCACCACGCATCGTTGATCTGACCAACCAGCGTGCACCGGCATTGAGAAAAAGCGTCAGAGAGAAGAGCACCAAACCGATACCGAACAACGCAGAAGTATAAAGTTCTCCCGTCGCTTCAGAAAATTCATTAGCAATCACGGAAGCCATGGTGTGGGCCGGAGCGAAGAGCGATGCTGAGATCGCGGGGCGATTGCCAATCACCATGGTCACGGCCATGGTTTCCCCGAGCGCTCGGCCAAGCCCCAGAAAAATAGCGCCGACAATGCCGTGACGTCCGTAGCTGAGCACCGCCACGCGCGTCGTCTCCCAGCGCGTCGCACCCAGTGCGAGCGCGGCTTCGCGTTGTGGCTCCGGCACGGCCTGCAACACATCGCGTGAAATCGAAGCAATGATCGGAATGATCATGATGGCGAGGACCATGCCCGCTGCGAGCATCCCAATGCCATACGGCGGACCTTGAAAAAACGGCAAGAAGCCGAAGCTCTTGGCGAGTAACGGTTCAACCGTCGTGCGCAGCCAGGGCGCCAGATAAAAAATCCCCCACAGACCGTAAATCACCGACGGAATCGCTGCCAAAATTTCGGTTAAAAAAGAAACGATATTCTTAAGCAGCGGCGGTGCGAGCTCCGACAGAAAAATGGCGATGCCGAGGCTCAAGGGAACAGCGATGATGAGCGCCAGACACGACGACACCAAGGTGCCGTAAATAAAAGGCAGACCGCCAAAGAGATCGGCAACGGGATCCCACACCTGCGTCGCCGGAAACTGCCAGCCAAAGGTACGCATGGCGGGCAGCGATTCCTTGAACAGCATGAAGCCGATGAGGACCACGACAACGACGAGGCTTGCCGCAAATCCGCGTGTGACATGTTCAAAAACGCGATCGAGTTTCATATATAATAATCCCCGCGGTCAACCGCGGGCATCCCCCACCTCCCCTTAAGATTAAGGGGAGGTAGGAGGGGTTGTGATCTACTGTACCTGACCAATCGTCTGGTCAACCTTGCTTACGACAGAACCCGGCAATGGGGCATAGTAAAGTGGCTCAGCCATTTTCTGACCATCATGAATGGCCCATTTCAAAAAATCGACCAAGGCTTTGCCTTTCACGGGATCCACTTGTTTCTTGTAAACGAGGAGATAGGTGAACGAACTGATCGGATAGGCTTCTGCACCTGTCGAATCGGTGAGGGAAACCCGATAATCTGCAGAGAGTTTAACTCCGCTAGCGGCAGCCGAGACCGACGCAATGGCGGGAGCAATAAAATTGCCTGCCTTGTTCTGAATCGCAGCAACAGGAAGTTGATTCTGCATCGCAAATCCGAGTTCGATGTAGCCGATCGCACCGGGCGTCTGTTTGATGAGAGCGGTCACGCCTTCGTTGCCTTTACCGCCGAGCCCCGCCGGCCATTGCACAGATTTTCCCGCGCCGACTTTCGTTTTCCACGGGCTGCTGATTTTACTGAGGTATTCGGTAAAGACATACGTCGTGCCACTGCCATCCGTGCGATGCGCCACCAGGATATCCTGAGAGGGCAGTGTTTTCCCCGGGTTGAGCTTCGCAATATTGACATCATTCCATTTGGTAATCTGTCCCAGAAAAATACTCGCGAGCACCGGTCCTGTCAGCTTCAGGCCTGAACCAACGTGGGGAAGATGATAGGCCACCGCGACTGCGCCGAGCACAGTCGGAATGTGAACGATGGGCGCACTTAATTTACTGAGTTCTGCGTCTGACATCGGCGCGTCCGAAGCCCCAAAATCAATTGTTTTTTCGGTGACCTGTTTGATGCCGCCGCCGCTCCCGATCGACTGATAGTTGATCTTCACCGCTGGATTTATTTTTTGGTATTCATAAAACCATTTTGAATACAGCGGATAGGGAAACGTGGCGCCCGCACCGTTGATGAGCAGTGATTCCGCGGCTGAAGTGGTGAACGAGAAGAGCGCAACCACACTGAAGATCAATCCGTGAAAAATTTTTTTCATATTTTCTCCTTATCGTCGGCCGAAAGACGCAGGAGCTTTAGGACGTTGACGTTACAGGGCGATGAGCGCTTTGTGACATTTCTGTGACAATTTAAGAAAAATGGAGCGTCACGACGGTGCCTTGCCCGACCTCACTCTGGGCATGGATTTCTCCCCCCATGGCGTGGACCAGGTGTTTAACGATAGCGAGTCCCAGGCCGGTTCCCCCGGTATCGCGAGAATGGGATTTGTCGACACGGTAAAAGCGTTCGAAGATGTGAGGGAGATCGTCCGCGGGAATGCCGCTGCCCGTATCCGCAATCGCGATTTCCCACTGATCACCGCTCTGCTTGGCGCTCACGTCGATGCTGCCGCCGTGGGGCGTATAGCGCATGGCGTTGTCGAGCAGATTGCTGAAGATGCGCTGCAGGGCCGAAGCATCGGCCATCACCAGGGCTTCGACCGGAACTGCGGTCGTCAGATGAATGCCGCGCTCTCGGCAGCGATCGTCAAACTCGGCGCAGACCTCTTCCATAAAGGGATGCAGCGCCAGTGGTTTAAGATCGAGTCGAAATCGTCCAGCTTCAACCGCGGCTAAATCCAACAAACCTTCCACGACCGATTTCAAGCGATAGGCATTCTGCTCGATACGATCCAAAAAGCGTTTGGCGTCCTTGGCCTGTTGGAGTGCCCCGCCCTTCAGCGTTTCGGCGTAACCCAAGATATTGGTGAGCGGCGTTTTGAGTTCATGAGAGACATTGGCGACAAATTCTTTGCGCGCGACTTCCAGTTTTTTAAGCTCCGTCACGTCCGAAAAAACCACCACCACTCCCCGAACTTCTTCAATGCCTTGCAGCGGAGTGGCATGGGCCAGGATGTGCTTTTCCGAAGCTCCCTGGGTAAATGAAATAAGCTGTTTATAGGGAGCGACCTGCGTCAGCGCCGAAACTATCACCGCTTGAACTTCGGGAATGCGAACACATTCCAGTATTTTTTTCCCTTCACAGCGACCTTCAACGCAGAAGATCGTGCTGAAAGCTGGATTGACGAACTCGATCACTCCATTTTCATCGGTCACGAGAACGCCTTCAACGATGCTCATCAAAATACGGCTCAGCCGCGTCTTTTCTTGGTTCGCACTGAGAAAATGGCGATTCAAATGTTCTGCGGTCTCATTGAGCGTCCGCAGCAAAATCGCCAGGTGAGGAGAACGCGGCACGACCGCACGCTGTTTGAAATTGCGCGCCTCAAAACCGCGAAGCACGTGGGTGGCACTGCGCAGCGCTTTCTTGGTAAAACGCATTGCAAGAAAAAAACCGAGTGCACATCCCACCGCAAGAAGAGTCATGGAACTCATAATGATCGTCACGGTCATGAAATCTTTTCCTTAAAACGATAGCCGACGCTGCGAATGGTTTCGATGTAATCGCCGGCCACACCAAGCTTCTCGCGGAGTCGCTTGACATGCGTATCCACGGTCCGCGTCGTGAGCGCGGCGTCGTAGCCCCAGACCTGATCGAGCAGGACGTCGCGCGTGGCTATGCGCCCGCGCGTCGCGATCAGGTACTGCAGCAGGCGAAACTCGAGCGCCGTCAGCTTCACTTCCTTGCCCTCTACTGCCATATAAAACTTTTCCGAATCGAGCGTCAGCACACCAACGGTCTGCGCGCCCTGCACATGCAGTTCGCTGCTCTGCGCGCGGCGCACGATGGCCTTGATGCGCAGGATCAATTCGCGCGGGCTAAAGGGTTTGGTGAGATAGTCATCGGCGCCCATTTCAAAGCCCACGACCCGATCGATTTCATCGCTCTTCGCCGTGAGCATCACGATGGGAATATTTTTGGTGTGAGCATCGGCCTTAAGCGCCCGGCAGATTTCGAGTCCGCTCATGTCCGGCAACATGAGATCCAAAATGATGAGTTCAGGTCGGTCGTGGCGCGCGGCCTTGAGTCCTTCGCTTCCCGTCGAACAGAGCTGCACACTGTAGCGCTCTTGCTTCAGATGATAGGCGATGAGGTCTGCGATGTCGCGATCGTCTTCAATGAGGAGGATATTCATCGCGCCGTCTGTAGCGAACTCAAAATCCGATGGCCAGGTTTTTCCTGAAACAAAAATCCGGATTCCCCTTATGGTGCACCCTTTCCATTTTTTATATTCGAGGCTCGGTTTAAAAATATGAGCACGCACTTCTCAAAGGGGGATGTATGACGTTTACGACGCGGATCGGTGCAGATAGCCTCCACAATGCTTGGATGGACGCCCCCCCGGTCCCCCTCAGCAACCATCTTGCCGAACGAGCCAGCCAACTCCATCTGCCAAGTCAGATTCTTGAAAACGGCGACCAGGTTTATACCTATAAAGATAGCGGCGCATCCTTCGAACTCGTGGTCAGCCCTGATGCGAAACTCTTTTCCGGTGCGACCATCGAATGGAATGGCCGCGATTCTCGTTTTGTATTGCGGGTACCACATCGTGCTGATGTTTTGGGCGTCTTTGTTTTGGGGGACAGCAATGGCAACAAACAACCAGAATTTGGGGTCCAGATTGAAAACATGGGACTGATCGTATGCGAACAAGAATTCAATCCCGAACAACCCAAGTATACGCTCAAACATGCCATGGCCCTCATGGAACAAGCGCAGGCAGCAGCCACACCTCAAGTGCAGGCAGCCAGACTTTTGGATATCGTTTACAATAAAGGGATCGCACCAGATGTCCGTTACCTCGCCGCTACCAAAATCGAGGGGCTCTTGGAATCCACTCCGGAGGAAGAGATTCTCAACATCTCGGCGCAGGCCCTGACTTTTTTGGCAAAAGATACGACCGTCGACGCTGACCTTCGTCTCAAGGCAGCCCAAACCACGCAAAATGAAGCTGTTTTGGTTTCCCTGGCCTTTGACCGCCAATTCCCTCTGGAGCTACGGCTCACGGCAGCCGAAAGTCTGCAAACACAAAAAACGCGGGATCTTATTGGAACACGTTTATTTTTGGATGCCGCTGACCTGGAAACAAAAAATCGGAGTGCGCGGCTGCTCTCTGATCGCGCTCTGGCGCACATCGCTGAAAATAAGGAAATTGAAGATCCCTTATCGCGACTCATTGCAGCCACATGGATTCGGAACAGAAAAAAACGGACGGCTTCGCTCGCCCTGTTCGTGAAAGACAATATTCTTCCAACGGCCTATCGATCCAAGGCGGCTGAATTGCTTTCCGATGAGGCCTTGATGGAACTCGCCCTTGACCAGACCGTGGC
>JACQOX010000014.1 GCA_016202335.1 Deltaproteobacteria bacterium | reverse complement strand
GACTTGACCGACCCAGCACCGGCCACCGCCTTCTCGCACTTGGACGCCACGACCGTGCTGTCGCGTCAGATCGCTGAACTCGGCATCTACCCGGCGGTGGATCCGCTCGATTCAACGTCGCGCATCCTGTCGCCCGACGTCATCGGCGAAGAGCACTATCGTGTCGCCCGCGAAGTCCAACGGGTGTTGCAGCGTTACAAAGATCTTCAGGACATCATCGCCATCTTGGGCATGGATGAACTTTCCGAAGATGACAAACTCATCGTGGCTCGCGCCCGTAAAATTCAGAAATTCCTGTCGCAACCCTTCCACGTCGCCAGCCAGTTCACCGGTATCGAAGGTAAATACGTGAGCCTCGCAGACACGATCCGCAGCTTCCGTGAACTCACCGAAGGCAAGTACGATCACCTTCCTGAACAGGCCTTTTACATGGTCGGCACGATCGAAGAAGCGGTGGCTAAAGCTGAGAAGATGGCGTCATAATGTAGGGGCGACCGGCCGGTCGCCCGATTTATCGACAATTGAATGATAACCAATTTGGGCGACCGGCCGGTCGCCCTACAAACGACCTATGAATTTACAATTAATTACACCTGAATCCGCGATCTTCAAAGGCGAAGTCTCATCGGTGACGCTTCCCGGGGAAATGGGACAGCTTACCGTGCTTCCTGGGCATACGGTGCTCTTAGCCAAACTTGCTTCCGGCAAAGCCAAGTTCACGGCCAAAGAGGGAGAAAAGGTTTATACCTTAGGCCCGGGCACACTTGAAGTCTCAAACGACAAGGTCACGGTCCTCGTGGCCTCGGCTACAGCTCAATAACGACGACGCGGGCATTCACTTCTTCGGATTCCTGACAGGGCTTCGGATGGGGCTGAAAGGGTTGCGGAGGATAAAGCGGTAACTCCAGCGGCTGCTGCACGTCTTCGTTCTTCTTTCGAATCTTTTCGATGATCTCCGGTCTGAGCATAACCACCTCCCAAACGGACCTCTCATCCTTATTATCGGCAGAAATTCAGAAAAGTTGCTCGTCAAATTTTTGACGCGGCAGCTCAATACATCACATGATAACGCCAGCCCCTACCGGATGATCCGGATTGAAATAATTCCAAAGGGATAACCACGTATTGGTATCCATAAGGCGATTATTGCCGTATCCCTTGTATCTCGGAGAGAGGCTGCTCAGTTGCACTTTGCCCTGGTTGATCTGATACTTGACGGTGTTGTTCCGAAAAAAACTAAAACGTTGAGCCTGGTGAAGATACCCTTCAATTTCCCCGCTAAAGGCTAGTCGAAGTTCTGGTAAAAAACTTTGACTCAGCCGATCACGGTACAGTCGCCAATCTTGTGGCGTTGGCTCGGAAAGCAGCATCGGCGAAAACTCCGAATCAATTCCTCGAACATCGAGGATGGGTGCTAACGCGAAAAGACTTCGGCGAATGAAATCGGGACGTGTGGTGTTCAAAAATTGAGAAACCACTTCCATTTCCGAACCGATGAGAATCACGCCCCCTACTTCGAAACGTTCGGAAGCAGTTCTTGATGGGCTTCAGCAGAAATGACACCGGCTGCCGCGGCTTGCGCCAGCAGACCTGGATTCCATGCGGCCTCTTCTTTAGCTTTTGCCAAAGGCTCCAGGGAACCGGCAATTTTCAAAAGTTTTAGGCTTAAGGGTGGCCGCACTTCGTTCGCGAGTTCCGGTGCCAGGCCGCGATGATAACAGCTCCAATCCTCGCTCGAAGGCTGTGAGCCCGCAAATTCTCCTATGGGGAAAAGAATAGGCGCGCCATCCAGTTGTTCCAGCGCGGTGCGCGCGGGCTCGAGGGCCATTTGAATGGCATGGGGATTGTGCGGATTCGCCTGCACAAAGCCTAAGACCGCCTGCAATTGGCCGCCAATCGTTCCCTGCGTTGTCAGAGCGTAGGTAGTGATCATCTTATTCTTATTATCGGCAGAAATTCAGAAAAGTTGCTGGCAGCTCGACGTCCATAGAGGCGCATGAATTTATGCTCTATTTGCGCGGACCTGTTCTCGCGCGTAAGCAGCGATGTTTGCAAAAGTATAGTCGATGAAGTGATTTGCCAAAAGCGCATCGCGCTCACTTGCCGCAAACAGGGCCATTGCACTGTGCATACGCCCAGCCTCAAGTTCTGCTAATCCACTTTTTAATTCGTCGAGAGCATGATTTTTAAGCGAAGCATCCGAGGCTCGAACCAATCTTAGACCTATTCCCTTCGCTCTATATCCCAACCGACGCACGGGAGTTGCCAAACTGAAGGTCGTGGTCAGAGGCTCACGATCGAGAGGGAGTGAAGCCCATGGATTATCAATGTCCACCCTTTTCGCTTCATGAGATGAAGGTCTGAGCGCCGCTTCGAGTCTCATCAGAGCACGGCTTGCAAGACACCATTCTTCATCGAAAAGATCGCGTCGATAGCGAGTAGTTCCAAGGAGGATGCTAAGCCCTTCCATGCTTAATTTTTCTGCGTCGCCGGTGGATGCGGTGTTTGTTTCATAGAAGAAAGGCGGAAGGCGCCGAAGCCACTCGGCATTTTCCCTGTCCGTTGCATTTTCTCCTGCGAACATTCTTCGGGCTTCCGCAGCTGCTGATGACATGCGCTCGCCTATAGCTTGAATACCTTTTTCGCATTCGTTTTTTGACTGTGGGAGATAAGCGTGTTTTTCAAGGAAGTGGCCGTGAGCGACTCGACTTGGACCCAACCCAAGAAAGCTCCAAATACCCGCAGCATAAAAATCATGTCCATTGCGACACCGTTCAGCAAGTACTCCGCCAAATTGAGAACTCACTGATCGATACACATCTGCGACGCGAGCGGAATCAGAAAGAAACTGTTTTGAGACGTCTGCAACTGAGAATACGCTTGCAGTACCCGTTGAGTAGCGAAGACAGGCAAGATAACTTGCGGCATGGCTAGCTGCGTTGGCGAGATTAATGGTGCTCATTTTAAGATTCCTCCTTCCGTTGTTATCGGCCCTCCTTCACAATTGTTGCGTGGTTTTGAAAAAAATCGTACCACTACAACCGCGACGGCGGCGGCGTATCCAGGATGTGGCAGGCGGCGAAGTGGCCATTGCCGTAATCCCGCAGCGGCGGTTCGACGGCGATGCAGTGGGGCATGGCGTGCGGACAGCGTCTGCGTTTTCAGATGCGGTGCTAACTCGGCACAGGCTGGAACGTGCATTTTGCATAGTCATACAAAATACTTGACTGTATTTTGCGTAACCATACAATATGCACATGAACACAAAGAAACGTTATCTGACGCAATGTATCCTCGAAGATCTCGCTGAAAAAATGGTGTTTCTGGGTGGGCCGCGACAAGTGGGGAAAACAACGCTGGCCGTTGAACTCATTGGTTCGCATATTCCATACAGTTATTTTAATTGGGATAAACCCCTTGAACGCAGGGAAGCCCTGCTCGGGCAGTGGCCATCGGAGAAAAAGCTCCTCATCCTGGATGAATTTCACAAGCATAAAAAATGGAAGTCCTGGATCAAGGGGGAATATGATACGCAAAAACAGCATCACCAATTCTTGCTCACAGGAAGCGCCCGCCTCGATGTTTACCGCCGTGGCGGCGATTCACTGCAGGGCAGGTATCATTACTGGCGCATCCACCCTTTCTCCGTGGCTGAACTTCATGGCGTTACATCACCCCTGGAACCCGGAGACGAACCTTCCTTCACAGCTGCGACAGCTGCATCCGCCTTCGATGCACTCCTGGAATTTGGGGGATTTCCCGAACCGTTGATAAAACAAAATACACGTCATCTTCGACGCTGGCACCATGAACGTTCAGAGCGCGTTATCAAGGAAGACGTCCGTGATCTGACGCTCGTTCAGGACATTGGAAATCTCTCGCTCTTGGCCCACTTACTCGATGACCGTGCGGCCGGCCTCCTCTCGATCAATTCTCTGGCAGAAGACCTGCAAGTTAATTTTAGAACCATGGCCAACTGGATCGATATTTTTGAACGATTATATTTCTGCTTTCGTATCGCTTCTTTCCAAACGCGTCGCATTGCTTCCGTTCGCAAAGAGAAAAAAATATATCTTTGGGATTGGTCTTCAATCGGAAACAAAGCGCAACGACTTGAAAACCTGGTGGCTTCGCATCTCTTGAAATACGTTCATTACTTGACCGATCGAGAAGGATGGAAAACAGAATTGTGTTATCTTCGCGACACTTCAGGGCGGGAAGTTGATTTCTTGATTTGTTGCAATGGGAAACCGTGGTTTGCCGTTGAAGTCAAATCCCAGGAAAGGAATATTTCTCCCCATCTTCTTTATTTTCAGGAACGAATGCATATCCCTTTTTGTTACCAGGTCATCGACGAGCGAAACGTGGACTTCATCAAAAACAATATTCGTGTCATGTCGGTGGAAAAATTTCTGACGGCGTTTGTGTGAAAGCCATAATGGCTTGCAACTTCTTTACCCAAAAAGTCGTTATACAAAAACTCATCCTTCTTCATTTATTCATCTCCGACAATATTTTTGAAAATTCCGGAGCGTATTGAGGATATTCTTCTTTCATGAAGCGTTGGACAATTGCATTCGTTTTGCCCAGAGCCTGTGCTGCAAGCGCTACTTCCATCCGGCCTAGGGGTGAACTAACATTAACCGCTTTTGTGGTCCTTTCATAAAAAGCCTGCCTCGATCGCAATCGGAAGAATGCTTTCCAAGCACCCTCGCTGCCAATATGCTGAGCTAATCGATAGAAAAGATAAGAGAAAAAACGACTTCCTTCGTGAATCCCGGCATATCCATACATATTTTGATACCGCGTAAGAAAATCACCAAAGTTTTCATAACCAATTTCATCAATGCTTCGTATGACTTCCTCTCCGCTCATTTCTCGAATTTTTGGATCGCCTGTTAGGGCATAGGCTGTAAAATCTGCAAAACCTTCTGATAGTTGATTGGTTTGAATGATATCAGTTGTTCCCCCTCTTCGCATGGGACGCTCCAGCGATGGTAAGTGTTGAATTGTGGTTGATAAAGAGAAAATGATCTTCCAAGAAGGTTTGCGCCTTGTAACCAAAACCGACCCCCAAGGCGGTAAGGCTGGTAAAGGCAGAAACAGCTCCAATGGTAACAGCGGGTTTTATCATCACCTTTAAGTTATCGGCAAATTCTGGCAGAAGTTGCTATAATTTTGACGGCGGGGGCGTATCAAAGATGTGGCAGGCGGCGAAGTGGCCATCGCCGTAGTCCCGCAGCGGGGGATCGACGGCGATGCAATGGGGCATGGCGTATGGGCAGCGGGTGTGAAACCGACAGCCTGCGGGCGGATGCAAGGGGCTGGGCAGGTCGCCGCGCAGCACAATGCGCTCACGCTTTTTTTGCACGGCTGGATCGGGAATTGGAACCGCGGAGAGCAGAGCCTGGGTGTAGGGGTGCTTGGGCGTCGAATAAATATCGTCGTGCGACGCCAGCTCCACAATCTTGCCCAGGTACATCACGGCCACTCGATGCGAAAGATGCCGAACTGCGGCCAGATCGTGAGAGATAAACAAGTAGGTCAGGTTGTGGCGTTCTTTGAGATCGGCCAGCAGGTTCATGATCTGCGCCTGGATCGAAACATCGAGCGCGGAGATCGGCTCGTCAGCCACGATGAATTTTGGATTGAGGGCCAAGGCCCGGGCGATGCCGATGCGCTGTCGCTGGCCTCCGGAAAATTCGTGCGGGTAGCGGCGGATAAATTTCGGATCCATGCCCACTTCGTGCAAGAGATGTTGTACGCGCGTCTGAAGTTCTTTGCCCGAGGCAATATCGAAGGTGACGAGCGGTTCGGCTACAATGTCACCCACAGTCATGCGGGGATTCAAACTCGCGAACGGATCTTGGAAAATCATTTGCATGTGCCGGCGCATGCGACGAAGCTCTTCGCCCTGCATGTCGGCGAGGTCTTTGCCTTCAAACAACACTTGTCCGGAGGTTGGGCGAATCAGCTGCAACAGCGCGCGGCCCGTCGTGGATTTGCCACAGCCGGATTCACCGACGAGCCCTAGGGTTTCTCCACGGCGCACCGAAAAGCCGATGCCATTCACCGCTTGGACGGCGCCCACTTCACGGGGAAAAAGGGTGCCTTTGAAAATGGGAAAATGGACTTTGAGCTGCTGAATTTCGAGAAGGATGTCATTCATGACCGATCCTCCGCGTGCCAGCAGTGGGCATAATGGTGATCGCCAAACCGCACGGCCGAAGGAAATTCCCGCAGGCAGTGTTCGGATTTGACCTCACAGCGCGGATGGAACGCACAGCCGGTCGGCAACAGCGTGAGATCCGGCGGCTGTCCAACAATCGACTCGAGCCGCGCGGCGCGTTTCTCGTCGAGCCTCGGCAGCGAACGGAGGAGGCCCTGAGTATAGGGATGGCGAGGGCGGACGAAAATCTCGCCCATCTTGCCGTATTCTGCGATTTTCCCGGCGTACATGACTGCCACGTGGTCGCAAACTTCGGCCACAATGCCCAAGTTGTGGGTAATCAAAATCACGGTCGTACCAAACTCGTGGCGGAGATCGGCGATGAGTTCCAAGATCTGCGCCTGAATCGTGACATCGAGCGCGGTCGTCGGCTCATCGGCGATGAGCAGTTTTGGTCGACACAGGAGTGCCATGGCGATCATCACCCGCTGGCGCATGCCGCCGCTGAATTCGTGCGGATAGTCATTGATGCGTTTGGCCGGACTCGGAATGCCGACGAGTTCCAGCATGTGGATGGATTCCGTGAGCGCTTTTTTGGGCGACATGCGCCGATGGGTTTCCAAGACTTCGGTGAGCTGGCGTTTGACGGTCAAAAAGGGATTGAGCGAAGTCAGCGGATCTTGAAAAATCATGGCGATCTCGTCGCCACGGATGCTGCGAAGGTTGGCTTCAGGAAGTTTCAAGAGATCGCGACCTTCAAAGATGGCTTCGCCAGATTCAATGCGCCCTGGTGGTGTGGCGATGAGCCGCATGAGACTCATGACGGTCACGCTTTTTCCCGAGCCCGATTCGCCGACCACGCCCAGCGCCTCGCCGCGTTCCAGCGAAAATGACACGCCATCGACGGCGCGCACCACGCCTTCGGGCGTGGAAAACGTCGTGCATAAGTTGTTTACGGTGAGGAGTGCCATCATTTATTTCTTCATGCGCGGATCGAGCGCATCCCGCAGTCCGTCCCCAAAATAATTGAGCGCGAAAAGTAAAATTGCCAAGACCACCCCGGGAAACAAAATCAACCAGGGATAGAGGTCCATGGCCGAAGCACCGTCGCTGGCCAAGCTTCCGAGCGACGCCTGGGGCGGCTGAATGCCAAGGCCCAAAAAACTCAAAAAGGCTTCGACGAGGATCGTGCGCGGCACCATGAGGGTGGTGTAGACGATGATGGGACCGAGCGCGTTGGGAATCAGGTGCCGAAAGATGATGGTCCGGTTGCGCACGCCGCAGGACCTGGCCGCTTCCACGAATTCTTTTTGACTGATGGAGAGCACCTGACCGCGAACGATCCGCGCCATGGTGAGCCACGACACGGCACCGATGGCCATAAAGAGAATCAAAATGTTATTTCCAAACACCGACATGACGATGATGACAAAGAACATGTACGGCAGGCCGTAGACGACGTCGACAAAACGCATCATCAGGGCATCGACCTTGCCGCCGTAAAATCCGGCGACCGCGCCATAGACCACGCCGATGGCAAAACTCACGAGCGTTGCAGTGAGTCCCACGGCCAGCGAAATGCGCAGGCCGTAAAACGTGCGCGCGAGCATGTCGCGACCGAGGATGTCAGTGCCAAACCAATGCAGGGTGTTCGGGGCCATGCCGATGCTGTCGTAATGAACTTCGTCGATGGGAAACGGCGACAGGATGGGGACGGCAATGGCGAGCAGGAAAAAGGCAACGACGAGAAACGAGCTCACCATGGCCATTTTATTTTTTTTCAGCCGACACCAGGCGTCGAGCCACAGGCTGGATTTCTTTTCGAGTTGGATGTCCGAAACCGCCGCAATACTACTCATATTTCACCCGCGGATCGAGAAAGGTATACGCGATGTCCACAATCAGATTGAACAGCACGATGATGGCGGAGAAGAAAATCGTGAGGCCGAGCGTCATCGTGTAGTCGCGGTTGAGCGCCGAATTGACGAAGTGTCGGCCAAGGCCTGGCACATCGAAGATTTTTTCCACGACCATCGAGCCGCCCATCATGAATGCTGCCGCCGGTCCCAAATAGGTGACCACGGGCAAAAGCCCGCCTTTCAGCATGTGGCGAAGGATGACCACGCGTTCGGACAAACCCTTGGCCCGCGCCGTGCGGATAAAATCCTGACGCGTGATTTCCAGCATGCCGCCACGGGTGAGGCGCGCGATCGACGCGGCATACATCGACCCCAGCGTGAGCGACGGCAAGACATAGAAGTTCGCCCCGTCCCAACCGGCGATCGGCAGCCAGTGGAGCTTCAACCCGAAGATGAGCTGAAACAGCGGGCCGAGCACAAAATCGGGAATGCTAACACCAAGCATGGCGAACGCCATGGCAGAATAATCCCAACGGCTGTTTTGATAGAGCGCCGCAATAAGTCCGGAGGAGATGCCGATGAGCACCGCAATGATCATGGAATAGATGGCCAGGCGCAAGGTGACCGGAAAGCCCAGGTCAATGAATTCATTGACGCTGCGTTCCGGATAACGAAACGACGGCCCAAAGTCGAAGTGCACGAGCACGTCTTTGGCATAGCGGGCGTATTGCAGCATCAGCGGTTCATCGAGGTGATATTTCTTCTCGAGGTTGCGCATGATTTCCGGCGGCGGCATTTTTTCGCTGTCGAACGGACCCCCGGGGGCGATCCGGATCATGAAGAACGAGAACGTGGTGATGCCCACGACAACAAAGAAGGCGCCCAACAGGCGCCGAAGGAGGTAGCGAAACACAGTTTTCTTTGTGAAGGGAAAGAAAAACGTTGTCAACAGATTGCGACTCGGGAAGAAGAAAAATTCACGTTCAGGAGGATTCATGACCCGTCGCTTGCTTTCCGCTCTCTTCATCGTTCTTGCTTTCATGGGTTCGTGCAGCCGCAAATCGACGACGGATGCTGCAATGCCGACCACCGGCGAAAAAGTGGTCATCCTCGATAATTATGCCGAGCCGGAATATCTGGATCCAACGCTTAATACCGATCTTTACTCATTCCAAATCATAACTCAGCTTTTTGAAGGACTCACGGCCTATGATCCAAAAAGTCTAGCAGTTGTTCCTGGAATTGCGGAATCTTGGCAAGCCAGTCCCGATGGCAGGTTCTATACCTTTAACCTGCGCAAGGATGCCAAATGGTCTGATGGATCACGCCTCACTGCTCATGATTTTGATTATTCATGGAAGCGATTGGTGAATCCTGCCACCGCCTCGAAAAATGCATACTTTGGCTTCTTCTTTAAAAATGGGCAGGCAATTGCAGAAAACAAAATCAAAGACGTTCAACAGCTAGGCATCAAAATCATAGATGAATATACGTTGCGCGTTGAATTAGAATCTCCATGCGCATTTTTCCCATCGCTTGTCGCCTTGCCCCAGTTTAATCCGGTCAAAAAAGAGGTGGTTGAAAAATTCCACGAGCAGTGGACACGCCCTGAAAATATTGTCGGCAACGGAGCATTTGTCTTGGCAGAATGGACACCCAACAAACGCATCGTCGTGACACCAAACACGCATTATTGGGATCGCAGTCAGGTGAAGATCGACAGAGCCATCTACTTGCCGCTCGAAGACCGAGAAACCGCGCTCAAAATGTTCTTGAATGGCGAGCTGCACCGCGTCTTTGAACTCCCCATGGTCAAAATTCCCAGCGTCCGCAGCAATCCTGATTTTGTAGAAGGCCCACAGCTTTCGACTTATTACTATGATCTCAACACCACCAAAGCACCGCTCAATGACAAACGCGTTCGTCAAGCGCTGACCATGGCCATTGACAGGGATCAACTCGTTAAAATTATCAATTTCGGTATCTCGCATGACTCGTTTGTGCCCGACGGCATTGCCTCTTATAAACCGGCCGAGGGCCTGGGGTTCAATCCGACAAAGGCCAAGTTACTCCTCGCTGAAGCCGGCTATGCCGATCCTAAGACATTGCCGCAGATCACCTTGGCCTATGACACCAATGAAAATCATCGTCTGGTGGCGCAAGTGGTCCAGAGCATGTGGAAGCAAAACTTAGGCATCAACGTTCAGCTCACCAACCGCGAGCGCAAGATTCACCTCAAGGCGCTACGCAACCTGGATTATCAGGTCGGACGGAATGGATGGATTGGCGATTATTTGGATCCGAATACCTTTATGGACATCCACATCTCTGGCAGCGGCAACAACCACACCGGCTGGACGCATCCCAAATATGATACCCTCATCAACCAGGCAGCGAGCACCATCGATAACACCAAGCGCTTCCAGTATTTCCAGGAAGCTGAGCGTCTGCTGCTGGAGGAAGCTCCCATTATTCCGCTTTTTACCTGGTCTAAGCCCTATTTAATCAATAAACGCCTGTCGGGATACCATTTCAACCTTTTGGACGTTCACAGCCTCAAAGGCGTCGAGCTCCGGTGAGCTCAAGTTTTTAGTTGCATCGCGTCAGCTTTTCAGGCTAAGCCTCGCCAAATGATGAACAAAAACATACGCCTAGCTCTTTCCTTATTTGCAGGGATCGTCGCTGGCATCCTCTTCCCGGGGAGTGAAGGTCAAACCACACTCACGCATCCATCGCTCTTTCGTTACACCGGCGACGGTGTGCTGCCGATCTACGACGTCCACAGCAAAGAACATCGAGACATCATCTACCGAGATGCCGACGGTAAATACAGCGATGACGCCCTGGCCGAAATCGATCGGCTCCTGGCCTCGCCGTCCGACGGCGAACAATTGCCCATCTCGCTCAAGCTGATCGAACTGGTGGATCACCTCCAGGATCATTTTAAATCCCCGGTGGTGCAAATCCTGTCCGGCTATCGGTCGCCGGAACATAATGCAGCGCTCAAAAAACGGAACCGTCGGGTAGCCCATCGCAGCATGCACATGCGCGGTCGCGCCGTGGACATGAAGCTCCCTGGGGTCGATAGCCGACAAGTCCGTAATTACGCGCTTTCACTGCGTTCGGGTGGGGTTGGGTATTACGGGCGGAACCGTTTTTTCCATATTGATACGGGACCAATTCGCAAGTGGTAATTATTTCCCCAGAATCACTTTCATCACATCATCGGCCGATTCTTCGAGGATCGGTTTCTTTTTGACCACCGGTTGTTGGGGAGCGGGTTTGACCTGAGGTCTGTCTGCTGATTTGGCTTTGGGTTCAGGAAGCGCCACAGCAACAGGCTCCACGGGTTTCTTGAGCAGCGCGGCCAGCTTCTCGCTGTGCGGATGCAGTGCCAGCCTCTCTTTCGTGCCGGTCAGGGTGACGGGCACCGAGAAACTGCCGCTGGCGGAAACAACCCGTTTGGCGAGGAGGGGATCGCGGAACAGCGCTTTGGTCGTCGACGGTGTGAGCGTTATCGTCCCTTCGCCATCGGCAACGCCATCGGCCGTAAAACGAATCGAAATCTGACCGATAAAAGACTCGGCTGTGGCTTCGGTGGGGCCAACGAGGAGCAGGCCCTGCGTCAACCGAAAGGGCAGGCGAAGCTCCTCAGGTTTTCCGGGAAAGGCGTTCAATGATGGCGTGGCTTCTCCTTTCACCGCCGACACCGCATTGATGGCGTCCACCACGGCATTGGCAAACGTCGGCGCGCTGAAGCTCTGCAAACTCAGCTCCGGAGCTTTCATCACCAGCGTGCCTTCGCCCGCCAAATGCGCAAAGAGATTTTTGGTGGTTTGGCCTTGCGTGGTGAACGTCGAGACCAGCGAGCCTTCGCCTTTGAGAAACGGTGCGCTGCCCGGGACAAACGCCATCTGGGCGTGATCGAGCACGCTTTCGACGCGATACTCCGGATCCGTTCCCAAGGTCACGGCCGCCTTGCCGGAAGCATTGCCCCCATAGAGCTTGGCCTTAAAAAACGGGATGGAAAGTTCGTCGCCCTTGCGCTCAAAATCCAAGGCGAGTTCATCCACCGGTTCGCCCATGGCTGTGCCTTTGACGGCAGACCATTTTCCCGAGAAAACAAGCGGGGTTTCGGTGGCCAGGGGGCCTTCCAACGTAAAAGACAGTGCTCCGGACGCAAAACCTTCAAAGGGGGTTAAAAAAGAGGCGTATGGGCGAACGGCCGAGAGGTCAAACGTCTTGGACTGCATCGTGAGCTTGGCCTGTTTTTCTGCGCCATGCCGAACGGTGCCGTTGATGCCAAACGTCACCGCACCAAGTTCCAAGGTCGATCCTTCGAAGCTCACGGCCTGAGCATTATCGACGACGCTCGCCGTGAGCTTAAAGGGATAGCCGGCTCCTTTGGTCAGCCATTTTCCGGCCGAGAGCGTGCTGGCGCCGAAATCGAGCATCACGGCCAAGGGCTGATCAGCTCCATCATTTTTCGTAACTTGCAGTCCGGCAGGCCCTGACCAGGAAAGGCCAAAGGGAAGCAGCGATGGATAGGTGGGATAAAAAATCTGAAGCAGTTCCGGCGCCACGCTGGAAGCGTTCACCGAAAACGCTGAAAACTTGGAAGCTTCAAGATCAAGCGTTCCAGAGAAGCCACCTTCCGCAGAACCGAGCTTGGCCTGCACGTCCTGAAAGCGAAGCACCGAGGGCAAATTTCGGAGCGTCGCCTTTCCGGCCAAAGAGAAGGGCAAGGGTTCAGCGCGCAGCAAATTGCCCTGGGCTTCAAACGACGTGAGTTGTCCCTGGTTTCCGAGATCCCTGGCACTCAAGGCGACCTGATCCAGGGTTTTCGTTGCCCCCCCTGTCTCCAAGTCAATCTTTCCGCGGCGAACTTCCAGCGAAAGCACGCGAAGCTGAAGGTGCGACAGCGCCTTCCCTTTGCGACCATCGTTCAGTCCGAGAAGATATTTCACGAACGGCAGCGTCTGCTCCGAGGCCTGAAAACGCACGCCCGTGAGCGACAGGTGCGTGGACACCCGCTTTGATTTCAACCATTCCATCAGAAAAACGTCGCCCGTGACCGCATCGATGGCCAAGACTTCTTGTTTAGCATCCTTCACCGAAATCCCTGCGATCGTAAACGTCGGCGTGGGCAAAAGCCGAAACGAAAAGTCGGCGACCGTGGCCTTGCCCGGAAGCCTCTGTTCGAGATCGTCGACGATCAATCGTTTAAAATTTTTAGTGGGAACGATGTAGGGCGCCAGGACGAGGAACAGCAGCGTGAGCACCGAGAGGCCGGCGACGATGATAAAAACGCGCATGAATGTTTTTGGCATAACCCTTGGTACCACAAGAAGAAAACGACCGCAAAAAAAAGTTGCTTGCCCCACCGAAAATTAAAATGTACATTTACTCTCGTAATTGTACAACTGAGGAGTTCCTATGAAACGCTACACCGCGACCCAGGCGCGCAACAACTTCAGCGAAATCGTGGAAAAGGCCTGCGAAACGGGCCAAACGGTCATCATCGAACGTCGCCATAAACCTTTAGTCGCCATCGTTCCCCTCGTTCCGGATCAAGAATCCATAGGGACAGCCTGGGACCTTCCCACCTATGACCTTGGTAACATCACCGGAAATCTCTCTCGAGAAAGTTTATACGATGAAGATGGAAGATAAATTTTGCGTACTCGACACCAATGTCATTGTCTATGCGTTGAATCAACATAGCCCGCAGCACCCTTTTGTTCACCAATGCATGGATCAACTGAAAGAAAAGGGATATCGATTTTGTATTACAGAACAGATTCTTCGAGAAGTGCTCGTGGTCGTCACGCAATCGCGAAATCTTCAGAAACCTTTAGACCCCGAAAGCGCAAAAGATTTTGGAACAAAACTTCTTCATAAATTTGTATTTCTTCCTTCGAACAATCTTTCTCGTGTCAACTTACTCGATCTTATTGAAAATCATCGCCTTCAAGGGCGTTGCATTCACGATGCCAATATTGTCGCCGTCATGACAGCTCATCAGGTGAAAAATTTGTTTACGTTTAACACCAAGGATTTTCTCCGTTTTCGGAAAATTTCGCTTATCAATATTCCTCACTGACCATGTCGCAGATCTTCCACCAAAGCAGCCATGTCCTGGGGCAGCGGGGAGCGCAGGGCGATTTTTTTGTGGGTCGCGGGATGACGAAAATTCAGGGTGTGGGCGTGAAGGGCGTGGCGTTTGAAACGGGAGCTGCCGCCATACACTTTGTCGCCGATCAGCGGATGCCCAAGTTCTGCCATGTGCACACGGATCTGATGCGTTCGACCGGTCTTGACTTCGATGTCGACCAGGGTGGCGTCGGCGTAGCGCTCCACCACGCGGTATCGGCTTTTGGCGGGTCGACTGCCTTCGCCGGTTCCTGGACGCGCCTTGCGACCGCCACCAAAATCGCCTTTTTCCAGCGGCGTCTCGATGACGCCTTGGTCGTCATCGACCACCCCATCAACCACCGCCAAATATCGCCGGTCGATCAGGTGATCCCGGAATTGAGAGGACAGCTGTTTTCCTGCGTTCGATTTTGCAAAGATCATCACGCCGCTCGTTTCGCGATCGAGCCTATGCAGCGGCATCAAGAAG
>JACQOX010000013.1 GCA_016202335.1 Deltaproteobacteria bacterium | reverse complement strand
GAGTTTCTGTTGTGTCTTGTGGTCTGTGATTTGTTTATTAGAGAGTTAATTTATTGTGGTTGTAATTATTCTGGCTTGGCACCCATCTTGCTCTCTTTCCCGGGAGAGGATTCTTATGAAGCGATGCGCCCCCTATGTCTTCCTGATTGCCATGTTCTGGCTCGCCAGCTGTTCGGGCCGAATTTCCGGGCAGGTGTTTATCGACGCCAACAACAATGGCTTCTATGATTTTGATGAATCGCCGGCATCCGGCGTCAAGCTCGTTATTACGAAAGACAATAAAAAGTTTATTTCCGGCTTTACGCTTCCCGATGGCACGTTTTCGGTGAAAGGCGATACAGGGGTGTACTGCATCGCCATCGATGACCCTGATATCTCGTCGTCGCAGACCGCAGTCAAAAATGTATTAGCGACTTCAACACCGGGAACAGGGACAGCCACTCCCGAAACGACCGGAACTTCTTCCACCGGAACGACCACGCCCACGACTCCAGTGGTTCCTGCGGCACAGCCGAAGAAAGTCTTGGCGCCCAACTGCAAAGAAGCGACCATTGGCCGTAACATCGATTTTGAAATTGGCATCGTGAAAGATTATCTGGCCGACATAAACGATCTTCCTGATCGCGTCCAGGTGACGCTTGGACCTGGAGAAGAACGCGATGTCAAAATTCCGTTCCCCTGTGAATGCGATCTGCGTTGTACTTTTCCGGAAGTTTTGGATCTTTCTCCTCAAGTAGGACGACTTAGTCCTCGGTCGCAACCGAGTATTGGATTGTTGGAATTCAACCGTGCGACCGAGCCATCACCTGATGTCCCTGGGGAGCTCTCCGCCAGTACTTGTACCGAGCAGATCCGAATCAAGGCCAAGGACGATGTTTCAACGCAGGATGTGAGTGCACATATCAAATGTAAGGCGAAGTGCCCCAACGGGGAAAATCAGCTCCCAACCGTGCCGATCAAAATTGCCTATGGCCTGAATATGGAACTCAAACAGCAGATGCTGGATGCGGTGCAGCTGGGCGGAATATTGAATATTGATGTGGTGATTAAAAATCGCAATGGCGTGAAGGCCGATGGTTTGCGTTTGACGATCTCGGTTCCAACCACGGTTTCCGTACAATCAGTGGAACCCGCGTCGATGTGCAATTTCACCCATGACCTGATCCGCTGCGACCCCATCTTCGACGTCGGCGAGCGTGAAAAAGTGATCAATGTCCGCTACGAACTCCCAGCCATCGGTTCGATCACTCAATCGACCAGTTACAAGATCACCGCCATCCTCGACGGCTCGCGCCTGGAACGTGATGTCCAAGACATCATTTCGTTTACGTTGACGCCTTAACTCTCTTGAGGACGTTCCTTCGAAATTCCCCAAAATTTACACCTCCTCCCACTGTAGCTGCAACGCAGAAATGTCCTCCCTGATGTACAACGCTTAAATGTCCGTTTTTCTGGAACGTGAGCAACGAACCGGGGTCATCGTCCGAGAAGGATCGGAGGCGGCCATGAAGAAAGAGGACATGATGAAGGCGATGAAGCGATATGAGCTTATCCTGAAGATCAAGCAGGGCGTTGTGAGCCTGACGGAGGCAGCCGTGATGCTGGGCGTAAGCCTGCGGCACATGCGCCGTCTTCGTCAGCGTGGCAAGAAAGTCACGGCCTTGCTGCGACGGCCACGAGGTTGGGCGTGGAACGCGGTCGGAGATCGGGAACGCCAAGAGATTTTGCACCTGCGTCGTGAGCCGTATCGGAACTACAATCTGTTACACTTTCGCGATGTCCTGAGGGATCGTCATGGCATCGATCGCAGCCGGGAGTTTTATCGCCGGCTGTTTCTGTCGGAGAAGCTGTACACGTCGGTCGTCAGGAAGCGAAAGCCGAAGCATCGGAAACGATTTGAAGCGTCTCAGGCGGGATTGCTGATTCAACGCGACACCTCGATTCACTTCTGGGTTCCGCAGGCGAAGAAGGCCTGGCGGTTGATTGTGGATCTGGATGATCATTCGCGTAAAATCACCGGAGCGTTGTTTTCAGAACATGACGATGTTCTGTCGAATATGTTGGTGTCCTGGGAAACCGTGAGTACACATGGCATTCCTGGCGCTTATTATACGGACAACAATCCGATTTATAATCCACTGAATAAGAAACCGAAGATCGGCATGCATTATTTTTATCGCCTACGTTCCGGTGAAGAACAGGAAACAGTGTCGCAGTGGAAGCGCGCGGTGCAGGAGTTAGGCATCAGCTGCATTCATGCGACACCGTATCAGCCGCAGGGCAAAGGAAAGATCGAGCGGTTGTTTCGATTCATGCAAGATCGGTTGGTGAACGAAATGATCACCGCAAAAGTGGCGACGATTCAAGAAGCGAACGCCGCCTTGAAACGTTGGGTGACGTGGTACAACGAGCATCATGCGCACAGCATCACGAAGCAGATTCCGCAGGAACGTTACGTCAAAAATAATGCGTTCGGAAAGCTTCCGCAGGGCGTCGACTTGGGACAGATCTTTTGTTTGAAGTTCCAGCGCACCGTGCAGGCGGACAATACGTTTCAACATGAAGGAACGACGTATCAGATTCCAAAAAATGCATATCGCATCAGTTATGCACGAGCGAAAATCGACGTCAGAGTTGATTTAGGGGGTCAGTTGAGGGCTTTATATAAAGGCCAAGAAATAGGTTGTTTTACGCTGAAAACCGCGAAAAGCAGCCCCCTCGAATGCCGGGGGGAGGACATTTTAGCGTTGCACTTGTGAGGACATTTAAGCGTGGCAACAACACGTTGTAAAAAATACGCAACTTTTTTGGAGATGGGTCGATACTTAGCATGAGATCGGAGGGTTGTATGAACGTTGATTGGAATATACTCGTGAGTTTTATCCGACAGGGAAAAGTCTGCCATGGTGCTGAACTTTCACCCGCCGCTAAACGCGCTGTGGCTGCGGAATTTGACAACCCTCAATGTGACATTGCGGGTCGAAAAAGACTCCGGCCAGCAGACAAAAGTGAATATATAAACAAGGTTGAAGATGCTCTTCGAGCCGTATGCTCTATTTCGACACCTGAAGAACGTTATACTCTTTTGAGACGCAGACATGCCTCCGTCTTTGATGAAGTTCCGCCAGTGCTTGAACGCATGCGAGCTGAAGAGGGAAAAACAACGTGGAATGCGCTTCAAAGGAAAAAATATACAAAAGCGACGAAGCTCACCGTAGAAATTGAACGCGGTGAAACGACGGGAAGTGTCCTTAAAACCAAAGGCACATTTGTGGTGACGGTAAAACCAAAGCCTCAGGAACAATGTGTTCTGCATGATTTTGTTTTGCAGATATTGAGTGATGATCCTGCAGTGACGGTTTCCATGATGAACGATGAAGGAGAGAAGGTGCAGCTAGAGCATCCAGCAGAAGGGGCTGGCTGGCGCGTGTTTAGCATGAACTGGGATTATCCCGCCGGAAATGAAATTCATCTTCTCGTCCAAACTAGTAAACCAAATACAAAATTCGGTGTTGCACCCAAAGGACGCATTCGTTGAAAACAATCTGGTGTTGAAGGCACGCCCCTAATTAACCCAAGAGAACAGAAACGCCGACGCCAGGCTTTGATACACCTGCGTGCGCGGGATTTTGAGGACGTTGTTGGGGTTCAGCCATTCATGGGGTGAGTGTTCGATCAGATCGAGCGTTTTAATCCCAAGGGAGATGGGGAGAATAATCGGCATTCGGAGCCGAACGGCGGTGCGTGGAAAATAGTGCAAATAACGAAAGCCTGCCTGCAACTGTTTTCGAGTGTTGCTCGTCAGTTCTTTCAAGAGTTGTTTTTCTTTGCCGGTCACGTGGCCATGTGCCAAATCTTCAGCCGAAATACCCCGAGCCGAAAGCATCGAATCCGGAAGGTAACAGCGTCCCTGCTGCAGATCCCGCGGGAGATCGCGGATGATGTTGACCATCTGTAACCCCTTGCCTAAGCGCTCTCCCAGGTCTTCGACCTCATCACCCCAGCCGGCGGCAAAGGCGTAATGGGTCCTTGTGAGCCGTGTCCAAAAACGGCCCACGCAGCCAGCGACGTGATAGGTGTACCGTTCCAGCAGTGCTTCATTGGGGAGTACGACGATGCGTTTCCCGCCGTGCTGAAAAAGCGTCAGGTCCAGGATCATCCCCTGAATGAGTTCCGGCACCAGCCAGCGAATATGCTGTTGATCAGCGTTCGGGAGTTCTTCCATGGCGGAGAGGATGCGTGCGGTTGAACGCAAGAGTTCCTTTTCAGCGCTGGTGCCGCCTTCTTGTCCCATTTTTATGGTGGGATGACGCGACCGCGATAAAAAAGTTTCGCGATACTGCCAAAGGCTCGGCAGTCGTTCTTCCGTGGAAATGAGTTCGGTGTCGGCGATGGTGTCGGCGATTTTGCACAGCAAAAACGAGATGCCGAGGGACGTGCGCATCGGTTCAGGAAGGACCGCGAGGCTTAAGTAAAACGAGCGCGACACGCTCTTCAGAAGTTTTTGAAGGTCAGCATCCATGGTTTAAAGAGAAAGAAACGTTCGTAAAGTAATCCACATTTTTTTGAGTTTCGAAATCGCAATCCGCCACTCATAAACTTTCGAAGGATCCTTGGCAATCTCGTTCAGAAGGGCTTCGTAGGCCCCACCCATGAGGAGGGCGGGAAACCATTTCCTTTTTTCGGGGCGATCAACGGGAAGAAGTGATTTGGCTTTTTGAAAATAATCCCGAGCGATGGCGATATAGGTCTCGAGGTTGGTATCGCCTTTCGGGAGATACACTCTTCCTCGTTCGGCGTCTTCTTTGATATCGCGTAAAATGTTCGTGATCTGCAGGGCTTTCCCCAGAGCGATCGCAGCCTTTTGATTTTGTTCCGTTGCCGCAATGCCGAAAAAATAGAGGCAGACGAGGCCGACGCAGGAGGCAACCCGGTAGCAGTAGAGCTCGAGCTCCGAAAGATTGGCGTAGGTTGATTTCTCGAGATCCATGGCGCAGCCGTTGATGATCTCTTCCAGATAGGTTTTGGGGACGCCGTAGGATTTGAGCACCGGCGCCAAGGCAAGTCCAATCTGGTGTTCCGGCTCACTGACGTACATGCGGTCGAGTTCCAGGCGCCAAAAGGCAAGGTATTCACGGGCGCGGTCTTTGGAATCTGGACTGTCCACGGCGTCATCGACGGTGGTGCAAAAAGCATAGAAGGCGTGCAGCGCTTGTCGTTGCTCCGGTTTTAAAAAAAGTGCGGCGTAGAGAAAATTCGAACCGCTCTGTTTGCAGATATTTTCGCAATAGGATTGTGGATTCATGTGGTGAGCAGCCGGAGCGCCTCTTCATATTTGCGCTGTGTCTTGGCAACGATTTCTGCTGGCAATTCTGGAGCCGGGGGCTGCTTGTTCCAGCCGATCTCTAAGAGATAGTCTCGAACAAATTGTTTGTCGTAACTTGGTTGTGGACCGCCTGGCTTGTAACCTTCCACGGGCCAAAATCGCGATGAATCGGGCGTCAGAACTTCATCGATCAAAATAAGTTCATCGCCGAGCAGGCCGACTTCGAATTTGGTGTCAGCGATGATCATGCCGCGTTCGCGGGCGACGGCCGCGCAGGTGGTGTAAATATTGAGGCTCGCATCGCGAACTTTGGTGGCGAGCTTTTCGCCGATGAGCGCCACGACGTTTTCAAAAGCAATATTTTCGTCGTGTTCTCCGAGTTCAGCTTTGGTGGACGGCGTGAAAATGGCTTCCGGCAGCTGTTCGGATTCCTTCAGTCCATGAGGCAGTTGGATGCCGCAGATCGTGCCCTGGCGTTTGTATTCGTTCCAGCCCGAGCCGCTGATGTAGCCGCGGACGATGGCTTCAACCGGCAGAGGTTTTGCTTTCTTGACGAGCATGGCGCGTTTCCCTAACGCTGAAAGTTCCTCGGGGTTGCGGATGACGTCGGCAAGCGGTCGATTAGTCAGGTGATTGGCGATGATGCCGTTTGTTTTTGAAAACCAAAAGCGCGACATTTCGGCCAGGACTTCGCCTTTTCCGGGAATAGGTGTTGGCAAAATCACGTCGAAACAGGATATGCGGTCCGTGGCCACGATGAGCAGAGTGTCGCCGAGGTCGTAGATGTCTCGAACTTTTCCGCGCTTAGGCGTGGGCAATCCTTGCAGGTTTGTTTCGAGGATGGCATGGGGTTTCATCTTCATCATCTCCTGGCACGCGCATAGTGGAACTGCGAGGGAATGACAAGCGGGGTTTCTATGGCGTCACGTGAACAAACGGTCATCGCAGGGGGAAAGCCACTGAGTTTCCCGCGTTCAGGATTTTTGCGATTAGCAGCCTGTTTGATGGCGTATTCGTCGGTCTCTGCAGCAGGCCATCTTTTAACCCCCATTCATGTGTTCATCTCTGTCAGCGTTCTTGCGCTTTTTTTGCTGGAACGCTGTCGGCAGGCGATTGTCCTGTTCTTGCCCTTTTTGGCCTACGTTCTTTTTTACGATTTCTTTCGCCTGGTGCCGTTTTCCTTTCTGACTCCCATCCATGTCACCGATGTCTACCTCGCCGAGCTCACGCTGTTTGGTGTTCGCAGTGCTGAAGGCCTGATTCCCATTTCAACGTATTTAAAAGATTATATCTCTCTTCCGTTCTCTTGCGTGGCCGCTGTTTTTTATTCAGTGTTCTTGCCCGCTGTTCCCATCACAGCATTGGTTCTCTGGAAGCGCGCTTCATCCCGTGTGGCCGAACGGTTCCTGGCGGCATTTTTCATCATGAACATGTTGGCCTTCATGACGGAAATGTTCATGCCCGTGGCGCCGCCGTGGTACGTGACGAAATGTGGTTTTGGTGCTCCGCTTGTCCCCATCCTCGGCGATCCCGCGCGGCTCATCGAGGTTGAGCGTTTTCTCGGAACTCATTTTTACACGTCGAGCTATCAGATGTCGGCGATCGTCTTTGGCGCTTTTCCTTCCATGCATGCGGGGATCACGGCCTTGGTGTTTTTCTATGTCGCAACGTTGAAGAAGAAGGGGCTGACGATCCTTGCTGGGCTTTATCTTTTGGGGATGTGTTTTTCGGCGGTTTACCTGGAACATCATTATGTCGTCGATCTTATGGCCGGTATTCTTTATGCCCTCACGGTCTTTTTGCTCATGGAAGTTGTTTTCCCTCGGCAGATTCAGCGGAGCTATAAAGCACTTCGGGCATTTTTTCTCGCGGATGGCCGATAACCTGGTAATCTTCACCAAACGACTGAATTTCGATATCTCCTTCGACGATGGAAACGTCTTCATTTTTTGCCCACCCGCGTTCCGTTTGAAAAACATGAATATCTTTTTCCAAAAGGGCATCGATCACGGTTTGGTGTGGATGAAAAAAATCATTGCCGTTGCCTAAGGAGATGATGGCGACTTCCGGAGTAATTTTTTCAAGGAAGGAGGATTGCGTACTGGTGTGACTGCCGTGATGAGCCACGCGTAAGACATCGACGTCACCAATGCTGCCACTGATGATGCTTTCGATATCGATGGTATCAAATGGCGGATTCCCGCCACCGCCGGTGATGTCGCCGGCCAGAAAAAATCGAAAGTCGTGATACGAAATCAAAAAACTGAGGCTCAAAGAATTTTCGTCGAGGGCTTCGCTCTGCACTTGATCATTGCCATTCGCCGTAACGACTTCCAGAACGACTCCTCCGAACGTGATGCTGTCACCAATCTTGAGCGCCCTGCGTTGATTCTGCGTTCTTTCAAGATAAGTCGTTATGATTTCGTTCTGCGGGATGAGCTCGAGGCCGCGATCTAAAAAGGCCTTGGGGTTGAAATCATTGCTATTTCCCGAAATATTATCAAAACCGTTGAGCACGCGACCGAGACCCCCGACGTGGTCTTCGTGGTAATGCGTCACTGCGATCCAGGCCAGCGCATTGATTTGCTCGCGCTTCAGAGCCTCCATGACCCGTTCGGAATTTGCAGCCGGGCCCGCATCGATCAACATCGCTTCACCATTCGGAGCGATGATGAGGGTGGCATCGCCTTGGCCGACGTCGATGGCGATGATGCGCAGGGGATGTGGACTGGCGATATTTTCTGTTGGTGGGGCATAAAAGGGTGGGGCGACTGAAGTTCCGCAATTGGTGAAGAAGAAAATAATCAATATGAAGATGATGCGCATGAAGGAAATAGAAGCAACATGTGTGCCATTCGAGTCATGCTCGTGGTGGTGAGAGGTGGTATGATTCGAACTGTATGAAATCGCTTCAACGCTGGAGCGTTTTGCTCCACCATTGTTTTTTAACTCAGCGATTGTCGGGGGAATATGTTTGGCATCGATGTTGCTCTGCAAAGGTGCATGAATATTCTTTGCTTCGTTGTTCTTGTCGCGCTCAGTGTAGTTTCGGTTCCGTCGTTTGCCTTTGTCTCGAGCGCGATTCCTCTGCAAACCGATGAGCCCGACATCAGGGACGTCCAAGAAGAGGTGCTGCGCTATGCCAGGCTCTCAATGGCGGAACTCGATGTCTTGAAGCGAAAAGAAAAACTGTCGGCACTCTTGCCGCAGGTGTCATTTCAATTTGATCATCGCGTCGGTGAACGGATCGATGTCGATATTAATGATAATACCTATGTCGGAAGCAGTGGAGTGGTCGTTGGTCCGCAGGAGGCGCAGGCGTCACAATACGCGGAAGCGCGGCAAAATTATGCCGTCCGATTGGATTGGCGCCTCCATGAACTTTTGTTTTCCCGCAATCGCATTACCATCTCTGAAGAATCACGTGCGCGCATGCGAGAAGTGCGTAGTTTGTTGGGAGAAGCAACGCACCTTTACTTTTCCCGCCAGAAGTGTCTGAAGGAAATGACGATGCTTCAACATAATAAAGAAAAACTGGCGCTCAAAACCATCGAACTTCAAGAAGCGGAAGCGGGGCTCGATGTGCTCACCAATGGCTGGTTTCGGAGGAAAATCCATGCCCACTAAATTCTTGTATATTCTCTTGGCCTCTTTGTTTTTTGCATGTGGGCCAGAGCTTGATCCACTATTTGAAGAACAGTTGCGAAAAGGAACTCAACACCTTGATCAGGCATCTTCGGGCTCAGAAGGTGAAACGCTGGCCCCATCGCTATTGGCAGAAGAAGAGGATCCGAACGTGTCTTCAGAGAGCAATGAAGCAACGGTTCCGACACCTTCCAAACTCGTGATCAATGAACTCCTCTATGATGTGACGGGTTCGGATGATGGCAAAGTGTTTATCGAACTCTTTGGCACGCCTGAAACCTCCATCAGTGGGTATAAAGTGATTTTTGTGAATGGCGACAACGGAGCAACGACGGATTCCATTGTCCTCCCTAAAGGGGCAACGCTCAATAAACAGGGGCTGTTTGTGATCGCTGATACCAAAACGGGTGGTCAGTCTACGGAAGTGATCAACGCGAACTTCGGGTCCAATTTTGATCCTCAAAATGGCCCGGATTGCGTGGTGTTACTGGATCCCAAGGGAAAATCCGTCGATGCCCTGGCCTATGGCACCCTGGCGACCACCACATCAGAAGGGGGGCAAAGCTGCCAGGAAGGGCAGGCTGCCGTGGATGGCGACGTCAACAAGAGCCTTTCTCGGGTGGAAGGCAGCGATTCCGACGATAATGCCGTTGATTTCGTAGTTCTCGACACCCCAACTCCTGGAACGTTGGGATCCGAAACACTTCCTCCTGATATAAATTAGGCTTGCCAAACCGGAGGCTCTTGCTCTATACGAACCACGTTTTTGAAGTTGACGTTGTAGAGAGGTGGGCCAGAGGCCCATTTTTTTTTATCATGGAAGAAGCCCTACTTCAGAAAATCGAAACTCTCGCGAGCCCGGTCCTCCATCAGATGGGCTACCGCCTTGTGGAGCGCGAATTCTTGAATGAACACGGTCAGTGGGTTTTGCGGCTCTACATTGAACGTGAAGCCGATGAAAAGCTGACGATCGATGACTGCCAAAAGGCGTCACACGCCTTGGGCGATCTTTTCGATGTCGAAGACGTCATCCAGCGAGCCTATACCCTTGAAATTTCTTCGCCCGGCATCAATCGGCCGCTTCGCTATCAGGGAGATTTTCAACGATTTGCCGGCGCTGAAATTCGCTTGAAAACGCGTTATCCCATCGGCGAGAGAAGTAACTATAAAGGCACGCTCGAAGGGATTGAGAACAGCGAAATTAAAATGACCGTCGATGGAATGCACTTTGTGATTCCATATGACGCACTGTTACGAGCTCATCTCATAAAAGAGATTGCCGTCGGTAAACAAAAGAAAATGAATTAATCGGAGGTTAACGTTATGGCAGGCATGTTTCATGAATTAGATCGGGTTCTCGAACAGGTCAGTCGCGATAAAAGCATTCCCAAGTCGTATCTGGTTCAAGCGATTGAATCCGCGTTTTTGACCGCGGCCCGCAAAAAGTGGGGTCATTTGGGTGAATTGGAAGCGCATTACAATCCCGAATCAGGCGAAATTGAGCTTTTTCAATTTAAGACCGTGGTTGAAACAGTGAACGACCCCAATACGGAAATGCCGGCGAATGAAGCCCATGAGCTGGATCCTGATGCCCAACTTGGCGACAGTCTTGGCGTGAAAATGGATCCCAAGGTGTTTGGCCGCATTGCGGCACAAACGGCAAAGCAGGTCATCATTCAAAAGGTGCGCGAGGCCGAGCGAACGATCATCAGTGAAGAATTTAGAGGCCGTATCGGTGAAATCGTCACGGGCATTGTTCGTCGCTTTGAACGCGGTGACATGATCGTCGATCTCGGAAGAACCGAAGCTGCGGTGCCGCGAAAAGAACAAGTGGCGTCCGAAGCCTATCGCTCCGGAGACCGCATCCAGGGCCTGTTTGTACGCCTTGATAAAGAAGGAAGCGGGCCGGTGGTGGTCCTGTCACGCCGAGATCCCAATCTTGTTAAAACGCTCTTTACCATGGAAGTGCCTGAAATCGCGGAAGGCATCGTTGAAATCCGCGCCGTGGCCCGTGATCCAGGCGTGCGTTCGAAGATCGCAGTTTTCTCGCGCGACAGCGACGTCGATCCTGTGGGCGCTTGTGTTGGTATCAAAGGATCACGTGTGCAGAGTGTTGTTGCAGAACTTAAAAATGAGAAAATTGATATTGTGTGCTGGGACGATGACCCAGCTCGATTTGTGTGCAATGCCATCGCTCCGGCCGAAGTCAGCAAGGTTGTCATTCGCGAACGCGAACATGCCATGGAAGTCGTGGTGCCAGACGATCAGTTGTCACTCGCCATCGGTCGCCGCGGGCAAAACGTTCGCCTGGCTGCTCAGCTCACCGGCTGGAACATCGACGTTTACAGCGAATCCAAGATTGACGCGATTTCATCGCGCGCGCGTCGTGCGCTGACGGAAATCTTGGGAGTTGATGACAGCACGGCCGTTGTGTTTTATTCCCACGCCTATCGAACATTTGAAGATATTGCTCGAGCAACAGAAGAAGACCTGCTCAAAGTTCCTGGACTTGGGAGCGAAAAACTCAAAATCTTTCGCGAAAAAGCTCAGAAGGCCATCAGCGATGGCGTTTCAACCGACGCGCTGGTGAAGGGATATGAAAGAGAAGAAGAAGCGGCTCGAAAAGAAGCGGCCCAGGCCCAGGCTGAAGCTGAAGCCAATGCTTCCGGTGTAGCAACGGCGCAGGAAGAAACTCTTCCGGAAGAATATGTTCCGGAAGCATCGAATGAAAAAGAGAGTGTGTGATGATGGAAAAAACCGTGGATGAAAAACGGCTCAAACCGACGCTTATTCGGCGACGGGCCAAGCCTCAGGAAGAGATGCCGGTGGTGTCGACGGAACCTGTGCTTGAAACCGAACCCGTACAAACCCAAGCTCAGGAAGTGGTAGCATCTGGAACGCAAGAAGAAGTTGCTCCAACGGCATCGCCTGCGCAGACACCACCTTCAACCGTTGCACCGGTTTCACCAGCCAAACCAGCGACCGAAGTTCGCCGCATTGGACTCGTGGGGCACATGGATCTTTCTACACTGGCTCCTGTGGCTGCACCCAAAGAGGATTGGAAAGAACGCCAAGTTCTGAAAACGGCTCGCAAGCGCAGAAGCCGCGCTGAACTTGAACTGGAATCGATTCAGCGTGCCGGAGGGCTCAAGCACTACGCCGACCTTACGGTTGTTGATGAAACGGTTGAACCCGGGTTGGTGGCTCCGACGGAAGAAGTCGAAGCTCCGCAGCAAGTGGTTGTCGAACGGGTCTTCCGTCCGAATGCTGCCAAAAAGCGCAAGGCCTCGCGAAAAGATTTCAAGCGAACGCAGATTACGGAACCCAAGGCGATTAAAAAGGTCATCCGCATCGAACATGGACTCAGCGTATCAGCGCTTTCTCAGGCGACAGGTCACAAGACATCCGAAATTCTCAAGCGACTCATCGATTTGGGAATCATGGCAACGATCAATCAAACGATTGATGCCGAAATTGCGACCATGATCGCTGAAGAATACGGATACACCGTTGAAAACGTCGCCTTTAAAGAAGAAGACGTCCTCAATGTTGCTGATGATAAAAGATCGCAGGAAGACCTGCATCCCCGTCCTCCAGTGGTGACCATCATGGGACACGTGGATCATGGGAAAACCTCGCTGCTCGACGCCATCCGCAAAACGGATGTGGCTGCGGGTGAAGCGGGTGGGATTACGCAGCATATCGGTGCCTATGATGTCGTCCATGAAAAGGGACGGATCACGTTCTTGGATACCCCCGGCCACGAAGCCTTTACCCAAATGCGTGCCCGCGGAGCCAAGGTCACCGACATTGTTATTTTGGTAGTGGCGGCTGACGACGGCGTCATGCCTCAGACCGTTGAGGCATTGAATCATGCCAAAGCTGCCGGCGTGCCGATCATCGTGGCGATCAATAAAGTCGATCGTCCGCAGGCTAATTTAGACCGTGTAAAAAAAGAATTGGCCGAGCACAGTCTCTTGCCCGAAGATTGGGGTGGGGACGTCATCTGCGTTCCAACCTCTGCGCGTACGAAGCAGGGGGTCGATAAATTATTAGAAATGATTTTGCTCCAAGCCGAAGTCATGGAGCTGAAGGCCAGTTCCAAGATCCGTCCGAAAGGCGTGATCGTCGAATCGCGTTTGGATAAAGGTCGCGGTCCGGTGGTGACGGCCCTCATTCAAGAAGGCACGCTTACGGTGGGGACGTCGATCGTGAGCGGCATGCATTGGGGTCGTGTTCGGGCCATGTACGACGCCTACGGCAAAAAAGTGGATGAAGCAGGTCCGTCCAAACCCGTCGAAATTTTGGGCCTTTCGGGTGTGCCTCAGGCCGGTGATGAGCTCGTAGGCGTTTCTGACGAACATGTGAAGCAAGTTGCGGAAGAGCGCCAGACCAAACACTGGGAAGGCTCGCTTGCGCAAAGCGCTCGCGTTTCCCTCGAAGAACTGCAGCGCCAGATTGCGGCCGGTGGCCGTCACGAGCTTCGGGCGATTGTCAAGGCCGACGTTCACGGCAGTGTCGAAGCCGTCTCCGATTCATTGACGAAACTCTCCACCGATAACGTGGGGTTGAAAATTCTGCACAAGGGCGTGGGTGGTATTACCGAAAGCGACGTGATGCTCGCCGCGGCCTCGGGTGCGATCGTGGTTGGGTTTAACGTCCAGCCTGATGGCAACGCCAAGGCAGCAGCCAATCAGCAAAAAGTGGAAATTCGAACCTATCGCATCATCTATGAAATGATCGATGACGTGAAAAAAGCCATGGCAGGGCTCTTGTCGCCAGTGGAGCAGGAGAAGGTTTTGGGTCGAGCCGAAGTCCGCGAAGTCTTCCGCATTTCCAAGGTTGGCCAAATCGCTGGGTGCTCGGTGACGAGCGGAAAGATCGCGCGCAATGCCTTTGCGCGGCTCCTTCGTGACCAAGCGGTGGTCTTTGAAGGCAAGCTCAGTTCGCTCAAGCGTTTCAAGGACGATGCCCGCGAAGTCAGTGAAGGCTATGAATGCGGTATCGGCATTGAAAACTACAACGACCTGAAACCGGGCGACGTCATCGAAGCGTATATCATCGAAAAGAAGGAAGCGACTCTGTAGTCGTTGGCCACTCTATGTCGCATGATACCTTAAAATGTGATGCTCCATCTTTGCCCTATAACCGTGCGGAGCGCGTGGCCAGCGAGGTTTATCAGGCCATTGCTGAGTCGCTGCTCACGGAAGTCGCTGACCCGCGCCTGAAACATGCGCGTCTGGCCCGTGTCGTGATGACGGCCGACCTCGGCATCGCCCGCCTGTATTTTTATTTGATCGAAGGCAATACGCCCAAAAATATCCAAGCCGCAGATAAAGCCCTTCGACGGGCGGCCGGCTTTTTGAAGCGTATTATGAACAACACGGTGCAGATGAAATTTACGCCGGACATCGAAATCTACTTTGAGGACATTCCATGAAAGACTTTGCTCCCATCATCCACGGCCTCGGTCAGGGACAATCGTTCCTCATCGGGTCCCACTACAGTCCCGACGGTGATGCCATTGGATCAATGCTCGCCCTCGGAAACGTGCTTGAGAAGATGGGGAAGCAGGTCCTGCTTTTTAATCGAGATAAACTTCCGCTTAATTTGGCGTTCCTGGAAAAAAATCAGTTGGTGGTGAATAAGATCAAATCCAATCTTCAGTTTGATACCGTGGTCATGCTCGACTGCGCCCAGGCCTCTCGCGTTGGGGGGGATTTTGAACAAGCCTTTAAGAAGGTCTCCAAAAGCCTGTGTATCGACCATCATATTCTGGACAAGACTGACGCTCAGATTTCCCTTGTCTTTCCTGAGGCCGCTTCCACGGGAGTGATCCTGGCGGAGCTCTTTGAGCGCATGAAAGTTCCGCTCGATCCAACTCTTGCCCAATACCTTTATTGTACGCTCGTGGTGGACACCGGTTTTTTTCGTTATTCCAATGCGACGAGCGAAGTCTTTCAGTTGGCGAGTCGATTGGTTTCTGCTGGTGCCATCCCAGAACAAGTTTCTGCCGGACTCGAAGAGAGTTTTCCGATAGAACGTTATCGCTTGCTCAAGCTGTGCCTTGATACCTTGGAAGTGAAACCCGACATCCGTTACGCTTCCATGGAACTCACCCAGGCCATGCTTACTCAGGCCAAAGCCTGGCCCGACTTGGCCGAGGAATTTACAATGTTTCCCCGTTCGATCGGTGGGGTGACGATTTCGGCCGTTTTCCGGGAAGTGAATAAGAATAAGGTCAAAGTCTCCCTGCGGTCAAAAGAAGGGGTGGATATCTCGGCGGTGGCCCGTTCTTTTGGCGGCGGCGGTCACGTTTACGCCGCCGGATGCACCATTGACGCGCCGATGGCGGACGTGAAGGCGAAAATTGAAGCTGCTGTCAGAAAACTCATGGGAAAGTAATATTTCTTCTTTACATCCAATTTTTTACCGTGTTAGGAGGCCACCACTTATGACGATGACGCATGATCGAAAAAATGAATTAGTCGAAAAATTTCGCCAACACGAGTCCGATACCGGGTCTCCGGAAGTCCAGGTGGCTTTGCTCACCGAGCGCATTGAAGAGCTCAATCGGCACTTTGAGAAGCACTCCAAGGACTTTGCCAGCCGTCAGGGACTTCTCCAGATTGTTGGTCAACGCCGCCGTTTGCTTGGCTATTTAAAACAAAAAGATTCAGCTCGGTATCAACAATTGATTCAAGCATTGGGTATTCGAAAATAACTGAGATGTGCGAGCAGGACCGATAATTTAAGTGACCAATTGCCTGCACTTTTTGCAGGCAATTGTTTTTTTTGGTTGTCAGTCATCAAGGAGAAAATCATGACCAAGCATCACATTGTTTCAACTGAAATCGGCGGTCGTAAGCTGACGATCGAAACCGGAAAAATGGCCAAACAGGCCGGCGGCTCAGCGGTCGTTCGTTACGGCGACACGATTGTTCTCGTGACGGCCACCGTCAAACCTGAACCGTCGATCAATCAAAGCTTTTTACCCCTGACGGTGGAATACGTCGAAAAAACCTTCGCCGCCGGGAAAATTCCGGGGGGCTTCTTCAAACGTGAAGGACGTCCTACTGAAATGGCGACGCTCACCAGCCGCTTTATCGATCGTCCGATTCGGCCGCTGTTTCCCGAAGGCTATTTTTATGAGACGCAGGTCATTGCAACCGTCCTGTCCGTCGACGAACAAAATGATCCCGATATGTTGGCGATCATCGGTGCTTCGACCGCACTCATGCTCTCCAACGCTCCCTTCCAGGGCCCCATCGCCGGTGTGCGCGTGGGTCGCCTGAATGGCCAATTTATTTTGAACCCCACGCCTGAGCAGGATGAACAGGTCGATCTCGATGTCGTCGTCGCGGGCAGTAGAGATGCGGTCGTCATGGTCGAAGGCGGCGCCGGTGAGGCCAGCGAAGCTGACATGATCGCGGCCATCACCTTTGCCCACCGCGAAATGCAGCCACTCCTGGCATTGCAGGAACAGTTGGCGAAACTCGCTGGTGCTAAAAAAATAGAAGTGGCGGCGCCGGCGAAAGATGCTGAACTGGAAAAGCACATGCTCTCCATCTTTGGCGACAAGCTGGAAAAGGCCATCACCATTCCCACGAAGCAGGAACGCTACGCTGCGCTCGACGGGCTGAAAAAAGAAGTGGTCGAAAAATTCGCCGTGGATCCGGAAAATCTCGAGCAGTTGGCACTCGTGAAAGAGACCTATTCAACGATCAAGAAAAACTTTGTGCGCAATTTGATCCTCAACACCGGTAAACGCATTGATGGACGCAGCCTGACCGACGTTCGTCCGATCACCTGTGAGGTGGGTCTTTTGCCACGCACCCACGGTTCCGCGCTCTTTACCCGCGGTGAGACGCAGGTCTTGGCCGTGACGACGCTCGGCACCAAAGATGATCAGCAGATCATCGATGGCATCGAAGGGGAATATTATAAACGCTTTATGCTGCACTACAATTTCCCGCCGTTCTCGGTCGGGGAAGTGAAAAGACTGAGCAGCCCTGGACGGCGCGAAGTCGGCCACGGAGCTTTGGCAGAACGCGCGCTGAAGCGCATGCTGCCTGCTGAAGACGAATTTCCGTATACGGTTCGCATCGTTTCCGAAACGCTGGAATCCAATGGTTCCTCTTCCATGGGCACGGTGTGCGGTTCAACGCTGGCGCTGATGGATGCTGGTGTGCCGCTCCGTTTGCCCGTTGCAGGCGTGGCCATGGGCCTCATTCAAGAAGGTGATCGCACTGCAGTGCTCACCGACATCTTGGGCGACGAAGATCACTTGGGCGACATGGACTTCAAGATCACGGGAACGCGCACCGGAGTCACCGCCATTCAGATGGACATCAAGGTCAAGGGCTTGAGCGAGAGCTTGCTCGTGAAGGCGCTCGAACAGGCTCGTGTTGCTCGCTTGCACATTCTGAACGAAATGGAAAAAGCGCTCAAAGTGCCACGCGAGCATTTGTCGCCGTTTGCGCCGAAGTTGACCACGCTTATGATTCCACGAGACATGATCGGGGCCTTGATTGGCCCAGGTGGAAAGAATATTCGGAACATCATTGAAACCACCGGCGCCAAGGTCGATGTCGAAGACGACGGCCGTGTGACCGTTGCGGCAGTTGACCAAGAAGCGGGCAACCTTGCCATTAAGATGATCAAAGGCCTCACCGCAGTGCCTGAAATTGGAAAGTACTATCGCGGCACCGTGCGCAAAATTATGGAATTCGGTGCCTTTGTGGAAGTCCTGCCCGGGACCGACGGCCTTTGCCACATTTCACAGCTCGACGAAAAGCGCGTGGCCAAAGTTGAAGATGTCGTGAAGGAAGGCGACGAAATGGTCGTCAAGGTGTTGGAGATCGATCCCAAGACCGGCAAAATCCGCCTTTCCCGCAAGGAAGCCTTTGGGCATGAGAATGAAGTGGAAGCCTAAAGCGTTGAAGATACATTCAAAAAGCCCCGCTAATTCAGCGGGGCTTTTTTTATTTAAATTCTCCCCTCTCCCACTTCCGATACAACCGCTCGACCTGTACGCGGGTTTCTTCGAGAGGGCCGGAGTTGTCGATGACGACGTCCGCGAGTTCGATTTTCTTCTGCAGGGGCCACTGACTGTTTAGGCGTAACTCAATGTCTTCTGCAGTAAGCCCGTATTTTCCTTGTACGCGTTCGATGATCTGCTCGTGCGTTGCGGACACCACGACGATGAGATCAACCATATCCTGCCAGTGGGCTTCGAAGAGCAGCGGCACTTCGATGAGGCAATAAGGGATCGTTTTTTTTCGTAATTCAGCTTCGCATTTCAGCACTTCATCTTTGACGTGCGGATGGACGATGCCTTCCAGAACTTTGCGTTCACGTTCATCGTTAAACACGATGTTCGCCAATTGTTTACGGTCGATGATTCCATCGGTCAAAAGAATCTGTTCGCCAAAATGTTCAAAAATCTGCTTCCAGGCTTTGGTGTGGGGAGCGATGACGTCATGGGCGAGGTCATCGGTATTGATGACGGATACGCCGAGCTCCTGGAGGATCCAGGCCACAGTTGATTTCCCGGATCCAAAGCTACCGGTGAGACCGATGCGTTTGAAAGGGCCCGTCGACCTTCCTGAAAGTTTATCGTGAGTTTCTTGAACCGAGGGAAATTTTTTGGCTTGGCTTTGCATCGTGCGATCGACAGAGCGCACAAAGTCCTTCAGCGTCCATTCAGCCTTCGTTTTCTTCTTCGCCGATGTCTTCTTCTTCGCGGTCATGCGGGTTCTCCTTCAAAAGCGATGGAAGGTCGTGAGCCAGAGCAAGGAGCTGGTCCTTGGTATTAAGGCTTGGGTCATCTAAAACACGATTCACGAGTGCCTTGATGATGACGCCAAGCATCGGTCCTTCAGGGATCCCCATACTCATCAGGTCGTGCCCATTCACTGCCAAATCCTTTGGACCAAATGGGGTCTTTTTCGCAAGTTCTTCTTCAATGCGGGCTCGCAGGCGAAGAATGCCTTTAATTCCGTGGGGATGCTTCCCCCCGCGATTATCGGCCAGGCGCAGGTCGCAGAGCTTGAGGATCACGTCTTTCCCGATCTTGGCGATGAAGCGGCGGATGGCCCGCTCGGTGAAACTCGCCTTGGTTTCAAACATGTGGTGTTTGACCAGGTGGACCACGAGCTCCGGATTCACGCCGATTGTTTCCACTTTCATTTTCTGCATCCACTTTCTGGCCAGTTTGCTGGAGACAATCTGGTGTCCAAAGAAGACAAAGCGGCCCGAAGGCTCATGAAACTTCTTGGTGCGGTGTTTGCCGACGTCGTGAAAAAGGGCCGCCAACATCAAGTGGATTTCGCCTGGTTCGATCAAGTGGTCGTCGCTGCGGGCAGCATCCAACACGCGCATGGTGTGGTCGAAGACATCATCGCCGGCGCGCTTGTCTTGCTCCAGACCGCGGAGTTTCTGAAGCTCTGGCAGAACCCGCTCGAGGAGCCCGCAATCGGCCATCAATCGAAAACCGTGCGATGGAGCGGCAGCCAGCATAAGCTTACGGATTTCTTCAATGATGCGCTCAGGCGAAATCGAGTCGATGAGATGCGAAAAAGTTGTGATCGACCGAAATGTTTCTGGCTCGATGGTGAAGTGGAGTCGCGCTGCAAATTGAATCGCCCGCAGCATCCGCAGGGAATCTTCTTCAAAGGCTTTGGGAAAAACCATCCGAATGGTTTTCTCTGCCAGATCTTTTTGGCCGTGAAAAGGATCGATCAGCTGCCCGGTTGCGATGTTCTGGGCCATGGCGTTGATCGTGAAATCCCGGCGGCCTAAATCCTCTTCGAGCGGTAAGCACGGATCAAACGAAATTTGAAAATCACGATGACCCACTCCGGTTGAAAATTCTTTCCGGGGCAGGGCGATGTCGATGGTTTTGCGCGGAGCATCATCGTGGGGTGAAAATTTAATGACCCCAAAGGATTGGCCGACCAGCGCGATTTTACCAAAAGGAGTGAGCAGGGAAACAATGCGGTCGATGTCGAGCATGCGGACGATGACGTCGGCATCGCCGATCGGTCTCGCGAGCAAACGGTCGCGAACGATACCGCCGACTTCATAAACTTCGCCGCCGGCTTCCTGTAGTGCCTTGAAATAGTGTTGCATGATTATTTATCGAGACGCTCAATCTTGGCTTGGGCGAGTTTGGCCTTCAACCAGGCATCCAAAAATGGGGATGATGGGGTGGATGAGGCGACTAATGCAGGATCTTTATTTTCCGAACGGTCTAACAAACGAACGACCGTGATGATGCCGTCGTGGCGGAGTGGCGCCTTCAGCACCGGAGCATCTTTGGTCAAGGCAAACACCGGGACCATGTCTTGAACGCGGCTGACATAGGGTGCAAGGGGTTCTCGGCCGGAAATCGTCACTGGGCCGACTTTGACGAGGTCAACGCCGTATTTTTTGGAGAGCGTGCTCCAGGCGTCTTTTGAGACTTGAGAGATAAAGAGGGCAGCGACGCTTTCGGCTTCTTCAAGTACCTTGGGATCGAAGTTCACCATTTCAAAATTCCACACTTCCTTGGGGGTTAACGGCACCTGTGAGGATAGGGTGAGTCCTTCGAATGAGCGTCGGAGGTCGTCGATGATCACGTCCTCGCGGAGCAGTTGTTCGTAATCCACACCGTAGCGCTGCTTAAAATAAGGTAAGAATTCGTGGCGATAGGCGATGGGATCGAAATGGGGATCCTGTTTTCGCGAGGCCAAGATGGTTTCGGCCAGGCGTTCATCGCTGACCTTGAGTCCCAGTTTTAAGGCTTCGTCGACTAAGATTTTTCTTTGGGCTAATTCCCGGATGGTATTTGAACGAGCGAGATCCGATGCAAAATCAGGCAATTGGTTGCCTGGAAACATCTTTTTGAATTCTTCGAGATTGCGTTCGTAATAAAGCTCAAACATTCCGCGACGGATGGGGGTATCGTTGACAGTGGCAATGGTGGTTTGCGCACCCTGGCCAAAGTCCTGCCCCAGGTCTTGGTAGCCAAAAAACAGGGCAAAGCTTAAGAGGATCAGTCCCAATATGATTTTGATGGCGAGGGAAGTATGTTTGCTTTCGCGGAAGATTTTTAACATGGTCGCGTCGAATTAGTGGAATCGAGCTTATAAATCAATAAATTTGTTGCTCTCGGTGGGGGCGTTTGATAACCAACGCCACCAAATCTATGGAGCTGTTTTTCTATGTTACTTGATCCTGTCCTTGGAGTTTTTTCAAACGATCTCGCGATCGATCTTGGAACTGCGAATACCTTGGTTTACGTCAAAGGCAAAGGCATCGTCGTTGCTGAGCCGTCCGTGGTCGCCATTCACCGCGATACCCGTGGCATCAAACGCGTGCTGGCCGTTGGCAAAGAAGCCAAAGATATGCTTGGCCGAACAGCGGGCAGCGTCGAAGCCATTCGACCGCTCAAAGACGGCGTGATCGCTGATTTCGAAGTCACGGAAGCCATGTTGCGCTATTTCATCCGCAAGGCCCACAATCGTAAAACGCTGGTGCGCCCGCGCGTCATCGTCTGCATTCCCTTTGGTGTGACCGAAGTCGAAAAACGGGCGGTGCGTGAATCCGCTGAATCTGCCGGTGCTCGCGAAGTGTACCTCATCGAAGAACCCATGGCTGCTGCCATCGGTGCGGGCCTACCGATTACGGAGCCGACCGGCAATATGGTCGTCGACATCGGGGGCGGAACTTCAGAAGTGGCGGTGATTTCGCTGGCAGGGATTGTCTATTCCAAGTCCGTGCGCGTGGCGGGCGATAAAATGGACGAAGCCATCATCCAATACTTGAAGCGCAAGTACAACATGCTCATCGGCGAACGCACGGCTGAAGCCGTGAAAATTGCTATTGCCACGGCCTATCCCGACGGAGAAATCCGCACCATGGAAATCAAAGGTCGGGACCTCGTGGCCGGTGTTCCGAAAACGCTCGAAGTCAATTCCGAAGAAATCCGCGAAGCCATCATGGAACCCATCAACGCGATCGTGGATGCCGTGAAAACCACGTTGGAACGGACTCCGCCGGAACTCTCCGCCGACATTTACGACAAAGGCATTGTTTTGACCGGCGGCGGCGCCTTGCTTCGTCACCTCGATGTCCTGCTTCGGGAAGAAACTGGACTCCCCGTCATTGTCGCCGATGACCCGCTCTCCTGCGTGGTGCTCGGCTCTGGTCGTGCTTTAGAAAAACTCGATGTCTTCAGGACGGTCATGGTGAGCTAGCTGTGCAGCAACTTCATCGACTTCGATTTGCGATTCCCGTTCTCCTCCTCCTTTTTTTTTATGCCCTGCTGAAGATCGATGATCGTCGAGCTCCGTGGTACGAAATTCTCTTTTTCAATATGGTGTCACCCTTCACGTCGGTTCTCTGCGCTGTATCCAGCGGGACCTCCAATGTCTGGCATGGCTATGTCGCGCTCATCGGCGTGGCAGAAGAAAATGATCGCCTCAAGCGACAGGTGGCAGAACTTTCCCAGGCGGTTCACGCCTTCGCAGAAACCAAACTTGAAAATGGGCGCCTGCGTGAGCTTCTCAGCTATCCAAACGACGCCAAAGCGAAAATGCTCGGTGCGCGTGTTGTGGCCGCAGATCCAAAAGGCCAATTTCAGACGTTGGTGATCAGCCGTGGAACAAAGGACGGCGTTGGTGTCGCCATGCCGGTCATGGGGCCGAAGGGAATTGTCGGTCGCATCGGCAAGGTTTATCGCTCTTCGGCCATCGTTCTTCTGCTCAATGATTTGAGCAGTGCCGTGGACGTCGCCAATCAGCGTTCTGGCGCGCGCGCGTTGCTTGTGGGGACGGTGAAAGGCACGCACCTTCGACATGCTCCGGTTCTCACCAGGCTCGAGTATTTGGATCACACGAGCGATGTCAAACCTGGCGACGTGATCGTCACGTCAGGATTCGATCAGATTTTTCCTCCTGGTCTTCCTGTCGGCACCGTGGGATCGGTGGAACCGCTGGAAGAGGGTATCTTTCAAAAAGCCGAGGTGATCCCTTATGAAAATCTATTTGAATTAAAAGACGTGGTCGTCATGCTCACGGCAAAGGCAGAGGAATAAACGTGCGGCGCTATCTCTTTTATTTTTTCTATGGAGCCTTTGCTCTTGCCCTGCAGTCAGTGTGGCTTCAGGGGATGTTGTATTTTCCGTTCCGATGCGATCTGCATTTCGTAGCGATTGCGGCCGTGACCCTTTCCGAAGATAGTCGGATTGGTGTTCCGCTGATCATCCTCTTGGGACTCCTTGCGGACAGCGTCTCCGTGCAACCGTTCGGGGTTTCGATTTTTTCGTATCTCCTGGTCTATTTTCTCATCCGTCTCATCATCGGGCAGATTTCTTATGAAGTGGGGCTCGGACGATTTTTTTGGATTGGGGCCATCTCTTTGTTCGGAAAAGCCGCGAACGGTTTTGTCCTCTCCTTGGCACAGGGGCAGCCTCGCTTTTTCTGGGATTTTCTTGCTTCCCAGGGTCTCCAAATTCTGGTGGATGCGACGTTGGGATTTTTCCTCGTTCCATGGCTGACAAAGTACAGCACGGTCTCGATGAAAGATGTTCTCAAACCCAAGGGACTTGTGGAGCGATAAACGATGAAGCTCACACAAGAATACACCCACGACATCGAACATCGCTTTCGTTATTTCGTCATCGGCATTGCCATTTTTTTTCTCATCGTCCTGACGCGACTTTATTATCTGCAGGTCATGAAGGGCGAATTCTATCGAACGTTCTCAACAGAAAACAGCATCAAAGAAATCAAGATCGAAGCTCCGCGTGGGAACATCATAGATCGTCGCGGGCAGGCGATTGTGGAAAGCCGACCGGCCTTTGATCTCATCCTCATTCCGCAATACGTTCAGGATCCTCCGAAAGTTTTTGCATCGCTGTCCTCGCTTATCAGTCTGGATCGAGATACATTGACATCGCTGTGGAAGAAAAATTTACGTCGGCCGCGCTATCAACCGCTCATATTGAAAAGCGACATTTCTCGTGAAGAATTGGCCGTCATTCGCAGCCGCAAGGGGCCGTGGTATGACGAACGCGATCCCCTGGACCTCCGCGGTGTTGAAATCCGCATGCGGTACCAACGGCGCTATACTTATGGCGATGTGGCGACTCACCTCCTGGGGTATGTGCGTGAGATCGATGCTGCGAAGCTCAAGGATTTTGAAAAACGTTTCCCAGGAAAATACCAAACCGGAGATCAGGTTGGCGTTCGCGGTATCGAGGAGCAGTGGGATCAAACCCTGCGCGGCCAAGATGGCTTCGAACATGTGGTCGTCAATGCCCACGGTCGAGAGGTTAATTATGAGGGTATCGAAAGGGAGCTTCGCCATTCACCTCCAACTTCCGGATCAACGTTTATACTGAGCATTGACTTGGAGATGCAACGCGTCGCCCGTGACGAATTTGGTGTGCGGCGGCGAGGGGCGGCCGTCGTTTTGGATGTGAATACCGGTGAAGTGCTGACGCTCTTCAGCGCACCGTCTTATGACCTCAATCGTTTTTCCGGTCCCGAAGCGGGTGAATACTGGAAAGAATTGTCCAGCGACGCTCGACGTCCGCTTTTACATCGTGCCATTCAGGGGACGTATCCCCCGGCGTCGACGTATAAAGTGGTAAATGCCATTTCGGCTTTGTCGGAGAATGTCGTTCAGCGCGATCAACCCATTAATTGTGGCGGCAGTTTTGTTTTTGGCGGAAGGCCATTTCGGTGTTGGGCCAAGCAGGGTCATGGTCCCATCGAAATATCGCATGCGCTGGCGTCATCGTGTGACGTCTTCTTTTATATTACAGGTTTGCGATTAGGTGTGGATCGACTGGCAAAATACGCGTCGTTTTTTGGCCTGGGGCACCGCACCGGCATTTCGCTTGCCGATGAAAAAAGCGGTCTCATTCCGACCGCAGCCTGGAAGCTCAAACGATTCAAAGTTCCGTGGCAAGAAGGCGAAACGCTTTCGATTGCCGTGGGCCAGGGCTACGATTTGGTGACGCCGCTCCAAAATGCGCTTATGATCGCGCAGGTGGCCAATGGGGGTAAACGCCTTCGACCCAAGCTTGTTCGTGAGCCCGACCTTGAAGTAGCGTCCGATGTCAATTCCAATGACGTACAACTCGATCCTGAAGTGGTGAAGTACGTTCGGGAATCGCTGGTCGGCACTGTGGCCGATCCGGGTGGTACGGCCCACCGCTTGGCGGCGTTTGGTATTCCCATCGCGGGAAAGACCGGTACGGCGCAGGTCATTCGTCAAGATCCAGGATACAAATGTAACAGCGAACTGTGTCGCGATCACGCTTGGTTTGTGGGGTTTTCACCAACGGAAAAACCGGAAGTCGCGGTGGCGGTCATCGTGGAAAATGGCGGCTTCGGCGCAACTTCAGCAGCTCCGATTGCTGGGGCTTTACTCAAAAAATATCACGACATTTATCATCCTGAACAAGCGAAGGGGAATTAACGAAGCAGGAGTTTGGCTTCAAGTTCCGCGATGGCCTGTGCTTTTTCCATTTGCACTTCGTGATGAGACTGCAATCCAGCCATCAGGGCCTGCAGATCACCCAGAATCCCATCCATCATCTGTCGAGAAGCATCCAACGTGTCATCTGCGCGGTTGGCCAGTCCGACGGCGCGGCGGGCTCGCTCGATCATGCCGATGGCCTGATTTTGAGATCCATCCAGGCGCGCGTGATTCCAAGCGGTGAGACGAGCTGCAAGTTCTGGGAGACGATCGCCCAAGGCTCCGATGTCGGCAATATGGGCATCTAAGTCTTCACGCCGCTGTGTGAGAATTCTGTGTGATCCTTCGAGTTCAACTTCGATGCTCAATCTGCTTATTTCATCGAGGGTGAGCTCTGGAAGGCGAGCCAGGTCTTGTTCAATTCCTAAGGAAGTTCGGACAATGATATCGCGATCGAGTTTCAGAGAAGCTTCTTGATCGCGAAGGTGACGCGGCAGCCAGTCACCGATCAGACGTTCGAGTGCGTCAGGATGATTCCAAAAATGTTCTGCCAGTTTTCCCGGATTGGAGAGAAAATCTGTTGTAAGGCGCTCTGCCGCGATGAGCTGTTGTTCAGTCTTCCATTTCTTGATCGTCATTCCAACTTTTGCTGTCCAGCCGATGCCTGTATACCCTGCCAAGGCTAGACCGACGGCAGGAAGGAGGTTCATTCCTCCGGACATCATAGCGGCTGCCGCCGCTATGGCCAAACCTGTTGTTCCAAGTGCAGTTTTGTGACTACCGAGATCTCTTAAGGAAGAATATGGTACTTCGGTAAACAAGGCGAGTGTCGTTCCAGCAATGGTCCCGGAACACAGGCCAAAAAATGCCCCTGCGTACATTCCGCCAAACGCACCTATAAACATACCCATGCATCCTAAGAGCACAGTCCAACCTCCTCCTGCGAACATAAGGTGACCGCCAGGTAGAATACCACCAATAGCTCCAGCCAACGATCCTAGAGCTGTACCTGACAGAGCTCCAAAACTTGGGAGAAAATAGACCTTCGGATACCCACTTGTTAGGGGAGGAGGACGAAGACAAAGTTCGTCAGCTTCCCTTGATACTTCCCTCGATAAAAAAGTTTTTGCATGAGGAGTTGCATCTGCCGCCAGAGCCGTGACCTGTTCGAGAGTTTTCACGCCGGGAGAAAGCTGGGCGAAGGTCGAGTTTTCTGCACGAAGCGCCGTGAGGGTTGCGGGATCGGACGCGATAAAATTCTGGACCGCTGTTGGTCCAACAGTGGTCAGCGCCGAGGCGATGGGATTGATGGGAATAGGTAAAATGGGTGCCATGCCGTCTCCTTATACATCTATTATCGGCAGGTCCCGAAAAAAGTTGCCTATCAAAAAATTGGCCTTTTTGACGTCTTGACAAGTGAACGGAAGGGAAGGGAGGATCAAAAAAGAAAATCTGAGAGAAATGATATGAAAAAAAAGGCCCAACAAATTGTTCTCAACAACAGCTTTACGGAGTTTTTACTCTATACCACCCCAAACAGAAAAGTGAAGTTGGAGATTTTTTTACGCGATGAAAATGTTTGGCTTACTCAAGAAAAAATAGCTCTCTTGTTTGGCGTGCAAAGACCCGCGATTACCAAACATCTCAAAAATATCTTTGAAAGTGGGGAATTAAACGAAAATTCAGTTAGTTCCATTTTGGAACATACTGCCGATGATGGAAAAACATATGATACAAAGTTCTACAATCTCGATGCCATTCTCTCTGTTGGCTATCGTGTAAATTCAGCTCAAGCAACGCAGTTTCGCATCTGGGCGACCGAGAGGCTGAAAGAATACATCATCAAGGGTTTTACCATGGATGATGAACGGCTCAAAAATCCTCACAACATTTTTGGCAAAGACTATTTCGAGGAACAGCTTGCGCGCATACGAGATATACGTTCAAGCGAAAGGCGAATGTACCAGAAGATTACGGATATATATGCTCAGTGTAGCGCGGATTACACTCCAGACAGCGATGTCACGAAGAAGTTTTTTGCGACCGTTCAAAATAAACTCCATTTTGCTATGACAGGAAAAACTGCTGCGGAGATCGTCCACGAAAGAGCCGATAGTACGAAAACACATATGGGATTGACGGTTTGGAAAAATGCTCCAAAAGGTGCTATTCGAGAGTCCGATGTCGTGATTGCGAAAAATTACCTGAACGAAAAAGAGCTCGATCACTTAAACAGAATTGTGACTATGTACCTTGATTTTGCAGATCTGCAGGCCAGGCGCGGGATTGTTATGTATATGAAGGATTGGGTGTCAAAGCTGGATGCATTTCTGAAATTTAACGAGCAACAAATTTTAAGTGATGCCGGGAAAGTGAGTCATAAAGTTGCTGAAGCTTTGGCACTCGAGGAATATGAAAAATATCGCAAAGAACAGGACAAAAAATATGTTTCGGATTTTGATACGGTAGCCTTGCATGCAATTGAAATAGCGAAGAAAAGGGGATGACGGAATTTACTTCGAAGACTACCTCCAATTTTTTAATAAGCATTTTCTTCAGCTCAAAATTTTAAATGTGCTCCCAGGAAAATCCAATAATCATCTACAGTGGGGAAGAGAAGTGTTTTTGCGCCAATGCGAACATCTTGCGGAAAATCGATGTAGGGCATCTGAACATCGATGCCAACGCTTCCACCATGGGCAATCCTTTGCTCAAATGGCATATATTGGAATGCGTATCCGACATGACCTGAAATGACGCTGGGGCGATACAAAGACGCACCCTCTTGATGTTCCCACAGCGGTGTCTCTTGTTCATACATAGGGCCGAGAGAGCCTAGGAGCGTCAAGCCAGATTTTCCCCAATTTTGTGCAGCCATTATTTCCGCATATCCACGAATGGTGTGAATCTCTGATAGTCCTTTGAGTTGCAAGAATGAAGATTCTCCCCTCATGCCTGCAGCGATTCCGGCGGTGTATGAATCTGCGTTTTTGCGAGCAAAAATGCCACCCGTGGGGAGATAATGAAATGTGCCTTTGGCTTCTTGGAGCACTTTCAGTTTCGCTGCATAGGGAGCGGAGAAGTCGTTCTCCTGAAGTTTTGCCGGTACTACGTTTTTTGTG